>SBBT01000126.1 GCA_005239595.1 Candidatus Troglogloeales bacterium
GGTCCTGCCCCCGGCCCCCCTCCCCCATGGGGCGTAGAAAACGTTTTATGTAAATTAATATGCGTCACATCGAACCCAACATCTGCGGGTCGGAAACGTCCTAAGACGGCATTGAGATTGGCGCCGTCATAATACATAAGGCCATCGACATCATGAATCATCCTAGCAATCTCATCAATGTGGGAATGGAAGATGCCGTGCGTGTCAGGGCATGTCATCATTAGTCCCGCCACCTCATCGTTGAGCCTTTTTTTGAGCTCCTCGAGGCTCATGATGCCATGGCTATCCGATGGCACGGAAATAATCTGATATCCAGCGATCGCGGCAGTTGCTGGATTAGTCCCGTGGGCCGAATCAGGCACGATGATGTATTTTTTTCTATTGCCTTTGGCTTTATGGTAAGCGGCCATCATCATGACGCCAGTCAATTCGCCGTGAGCCCCGGCGAGCGGTTGCATCGTGCAGTGGTCCATCCCAGTAATTTCGCATAATAATTGTTCCATCTCATAAAGCACTTGGAGGGCGCCTTGTGTCAGTTTTTCTCCTTGCCTTAATTGCGGCAATAAAGGGTGTAGTCCTGCAAATGCCGGCATCTGGGCGATGCGTTCAGTAAATTTTGGATTATATTTCATCGTGCAGGAACCCAAAGGATAGAATTGGGTATCCACGGAAAAATTTTGCTGAGAGAGGGCGGTAAAATGACGCACTAGCTCCAATTCGGTTATCTCGGGCAGGGGCGCATCCTTTTGTCGACAGTATTTGTCCGCAATCTGGCCACGGATATTCACGTCCGATTCGGGATTGCGCAAGCCCCTTCTTCCAGTTACGCTTTTTTCAAAAATTAATTGCATGCAACTATGGCTTAGTGGTCCGTAACATTAAATTTAAAATCTGGATATCAAAATCCCTGTTTTTGTCCCCAGATTCGTGCTGCGAGTCTAGAGTCCACAATACTTTGATATTCAAGAGTTAATAGTTAATGATGGCTTAAGAGAGCAAGATGATCTCCTTTAGACTTTTCACGTATGCGAGGATCTCTTCTTTTGTCCTTTTTTCAGTCACCGCCACAATCATATAGCGTTCCATCCCCTGGTAGTACCGTCCCAGCGGAAAGCCGGCTACGAATCCTTTTGCCAGCATGGCCGCGACGACTTCATCAGCATCTTTGGGTAATAATACAGTAAACTCATTGAATGTGGGGGAACTGCGTTTGACCTCAACGCCAGGGATTTTTTCGATCTCTTGCCGCGCGAATTCTGCCTTATCCAAATTTAACTGAGCCAACTCTTTAAAGCCCTCCCTACCCAATAAAGACATGTACATGAGCGCCTGAACCGCGCAAAGGGATACATTGGTGCAGATATTAGATGTGGCCTTTTCACGACGGATGTGTTGTTCGCGAGCCTGCAGCGTATTGACAAAAGAGCGCCTGCCGTTTTTATCCACTGTCTCCCCAACGATACGCCCGGGCATGGCCCGAATGAATTTCTTGCGGGCGGTCATGAACCCCAGGTACGGCCCACCGAAGTTTAAAGACAGACCAAGACTTTGCCCTTCGCCCGTTACAATGTCAGCACCCATCTCGCCAGGGGTCTTGAGGATACCTAAAGAAATGGGATACACGCTTTCAATGGCCAGCGCGCCTACGCGGTGGGCGCGTTCAATGATATCTGAATGATCATCAATAGCTCCAAAAAAGTTTGGATTCTGCAATATAACGGCGGCCGTATCCTGATCAAGCAGTCGTGTGATTTCTTGGCGGTCGCTTTGCCCATGCACGACTGGTGTTTCTTCAAAACGGTAATGGAGGTTATGGGTGTAGGTTCGCACGATCTTTCGATAGATAGGGCTGAGGCCACCATCCATGATGATTTTATGACGCTGGGTCAGGCGTATGGCCATCATGGCGGCTTCATAAAGGGCTGTCCCGCCGTCATACAACGAGGCATTAGCGACCTCCATGCCAGTCAAGGCGCATATAGCGCTTTGATATTCATAAAGGGCCTGGAGTGTCCCCTGGGAACATTCGCTTTGATATGGCGTATAGGCCGTGCTGAACTCACCGCGCGAGATAAGGGCCGCGACCGCGGCGGGCACATAGTGGTCGTAGTACCCTCCTCCAATAAAAGAAATCAAGTGTGCGGCATTTTTAGCGGCCAACCGCTGACAATGTTCGGTTACCTCTAATTCGGATTTACCGTGAGGCAGTCGAAAGGAGCGTGGGGCATGAGAAGGCTTGATATCGGCGAATAATTCATCGACTGAGCGCACGCCAATTGTGCTTAGCATGTCATCCATCTCTCGGGGGGTATTGGCAGTATAAGATGCCATATAAATTGCCTTTTTAACTGACGTTTTTTAAAAATTTGAGGTATTCTTCAGAGGTCATAAGGCTGGATGTTTCTTCGGGGTCAGAAATTTTCACCTTGGCAAGCCATCCTTTTTCGTAAGCAGAACGGTTAATCAATCCTGGATCAGCTTCCAAGCAGTTATTGACTTCGGTGATCTTGCCCGAGATAGGGGCAAAGATATCATTGGCTGCCTTGACCGATTCAATGGCAGCAAATTCTTCGAATTGTTCAATCTCCTGGCCTACACTGGGAAGTTCGATGAAGGTGATGTCGCCTAGCTGTTCTTGGGCGTAATCGGTGATACCGATAGTCGCGATATCATCTTCAATGCTGACCCACTCGTGTTCTTTTGTGTAGAAATAATAGTCAACGACCTCCATGGACATGCCTCCTTCAAGTCTTTAATGATCCATTAGGGTAAAAAGTTCTTGTTGTGATGGCGGCTTCATTTTTGTCATCACCAAAATATATTTTATGGTGAAGGCCTGCCTGGGCGGGCGCGATATACCCCAACCCTATTCCCTTTTGTAGATAAGGGGAGAATGTGCCGCTACTGATGATGCCGATTAGTTCTCCGGTTTCAGCATAAATTTTTTGGTCTTGACGTGGCACACGTCGCGTTGCGGATGTAAGGCCGATGATGGTACGCAGTAGCCCTTGGCGTTTTTGCCGCAACAATGCCTCTTTACCGATGAACTCTTTCCTAAAATCAATGAATCGTTGCAACCCAGCCTCTAGGGGTGTAATATCTTCATTCAGTTCATGCCCATAGAGGCTGTAACCTACCTCCAGGCGTAGGACATCCCGGGCGCCTAGCCCCGCTGGTTGAACGCGTTTGTTCTCTAACAATAGTCGCCAGATGGCGAATATAGCATCCGTAGGGCAGTAGATCTCAAACCCTAGTTCGCCGGTATAGCCGGTGCGACTTACACGTATCTCTTGTCCGAATAGTTTAAAGTGACCGAAGGTGTAAAAGGCAAGTTTTTCTATTCCAGGAATAAGCGTCTTCAATACATCGCGGGATAACGGCCCTTGGACATCGATCTTTCCGATCGCCGTTGAAATATCTTCAAAGACATCCGGCTGTTTAAGATGTTTGCAGAAATGTTTTGCATCTTTAGGTGTCGTGCCACCATTGACCACAATAAACCATTCCTTTGCTTTCTCCCGAAAGACAATCAGGTCATCGATGGTGCCACCGTTTTCATTGAGCATCGTGCCGTAGCGACACGTCGCAATGGGCATGTCGACCAAAGGCATACTGACAATGGCGTCCAGCCCCGATTCGCGGCAGTCGCCATGAATCAGGAATTCTCCCATATGACACGTATCAAAAATCCCAACGGCCTTGCGGGTATGCCCGTACTCGGCTAGGATGCCGGTTCTGTACTGCACCGGCATCTCCCAGCCACCGAAAGGCACCATCCGCGCATGCCGGGCGAGGTGATCTGTGTAGAGTGTCGTGTGCTTAAGTATTTCTTGGGTTACGTTCATGCAAGAGAGATATTAAGGATTTCTGATGAGCTATCTTATAAAACTCGGTTTGGTTTGTAAAGACAATTAAGGTTTTTGTCAGTCTTGAGTATTCAGTCATCCCACGCCGCGGTATCAGCGGTTTGGGTCAGGGCAGGGACTTCTGTTTCTTTGGTGGGGACGGCTTGTCCCTCCCCCGGATCCCCAGAAGGAGAGGTCCCGCTTTTTTTCGGCATGAAATGGATATTGGTCGCGATGATCCGCACGCGGCTTTGGGTCTTACCGTCTTTTTCCCAGCGGTCCTGACGCAGACGTCCCTCAACAATCACACCGCTGCCTTTGGTCAGATATTTGGAGCAGTTCTCCGCCACGACACCCCAGACCTCCACATCGAAATAGGAGACCTCAGTTATCTTTTCGCCTTTGCTAGTGTACAGTCGATTGTTGGCCAAAGAGAGGCTGCAGACGGTCTTCCCTGATGGGGTGTACTTCAATTCTGGATCTCGGGTGAGATTCCCCATGATGTTGACGCTGTTAAGGCTCATATGTTTATCCTTTCTTTCTGGTTAAGTTTAACGCGCCCTCTTGGACGCTAACCTAACCAAGGCAATCCAAGATGCCTTGCAAATACCCCTTTACAGGTATCGCAAAAAGGCTTTTTATATTTTCTTGGAGAACCCCCAGTAAATACACATAACACAAAACTGCAAATAATCAATTTTCCTCACGCCCCCTTTTTAAACCTTCAAAACCATCAAAAGCTGTAATGACCTCATAGCCGCTCGCTTCTAATCGTGATTTAATCATACGAACAATATCAGGTTCATCATCAATAACCAGAATTTCTTGGCATCTCTACTGCTTCGTCACATAAATTTCTAAACCTGTTCCTTAAGCCTGTGCCGAGTAACCTGAGCAAAAATCAAATCAACAATTTATGTTACGAGGCACTGGGGGTATCTTGGGCACTGCCTATATGTTGCTTGATCTTCTCCAGTAACTCCTCGGCCTTAAATGGTTTTAGCAGATAATCTTTCACGCCTTCAATTTTAAAGAGATCCTGCATCTTAGCGCGGGCCGTTAGAATAATGATGGGTAGAGTTTTCACATCCGGCATTTGCTTAAGTCTCAAGACGAAGGTATAGCCATCGACCTTGGGCATGCCAATATCCAAAATAATCACATCCGGTTTCTCATCCTCAAACTTTTGTAAGCCCTCTTCTCCATCAGAGGCCGTTAGGACTTCATAGTGATTTGCCTCAAGACGAGATTTTATCAAACTGACAATTTGGGGTTCATCATCCACAATTAATATTTTATTAGCCATTCGTCCTCCCGTCATTTTTCTCCCCGCTGTTTTCTTGCGAAAGCAAGAAGCGGGGGACGAGGCTCGTCATTAAGAATTCAAAGGACGGCCTTGATCTATAGTATTTTCTTTAGCAAAGCTTCCTGTGTGCCTCCGTCTTCAGGAAAACTGATAACCTTTGTCATTATCGTTATGGGGCGATCTAAATACTCCTTGGAGAGATAATCTTGAAGAGTGTGTCTAATCCTTTCTGCCACATTCAAGGCATTTTCTTTTCGAGTCGAGGGCAAAGAGGCAAAGACGGCATTTTGATATTGAAGAGTCATATCCCCTTGTCGTCGTAGACTATTTTTAGACAAATGTTGTAAGGATTGCAGGATGATTTGGGCTTTATCAACGGGTTGATTTTCAATAGAAAAAATCAGAACTGAAAAAGGGTTGCCTGTTTCGATCGCCAGCCCAATACCCCCCACAATATACTCTTCAAATAATTCTTGGGCCGTCCACCGAGGGAGTGTAAATGTAAATTTGCTTCCTTTTTGAAGTTCACTCTCAACCCAGATCCTACCACGATGCAATCCTATCAGTCCTTTCACAATGGCGAGTCCTAAACCAGTTCCTTTTTCTCCGGGGCCAACCGTACGGCCAAATTGTTGAAATTTACCAAAAACTTTTGATAAATCTTCGCCCGCAATGCCCCTGCCTGTATCCACAATGCTACATTCGACCTCGTCCTCTTTTTGAAGAATGTTGATCTCAACAAATCCTTTCTCAGTAAATTTTATGGCATTACCAATTAAATTATGAAAAATCCGGATTATTTTATCCTTATCGATAAGGGCTTCAATGGTATCGCTATTAAAAGACATCTTTATCCCCACCCCTTTTTTTTGCGCTAATCCTATAAAAGTCGCTGTCACGCCCTTTGTTAAGCTGACGAGATCAATCAATTCCCTTTCAAGTTTAAGTTTTCCCGCTTCAATCTTTGCGATATCCAATAAATTACTAATGATTCCCGTTAGTCGGTCTGTATTTACAAAAACCAAGGATAGACATTGCCGTTGTCTTTCTGTGATCTCACCCAATATCCCTTCCAAAGTTTGAGCTATCCCTTCTTGAATAACTGTCAGTGGAGTTCGTAGTTCATGGGAGACCGTGCTGACAAATTCATCCTTGAGCATATTGAGCTCTTTTAACTTCTTGTTTTTTTTATCGAGCTCTTTATAGAGCAACTTGATGCCTTCATCGGTTCTTGAAGAGGCCCATTTCTGATCATCTAAAATCTTTTTAATCCTTAGGTGTGCCATGACCCTTGTTTTTACATCTTCGGCGACGATCGGTTTATTAATAAAATCCGTTGCGCCTAATGCAAAACATTTATATTTATCTTCTTCGTTGCTAAATACCGATACGAAAAGGATGGGGATGTCCTGGTACCCGTTTTGGTTAAATTGCTTCAAAAATTCAAAATTATTTTTGTCCGGCAAGCAGGTATCTAATAAAATGAGATCGGGCAATCTTTCTTTTATGTCTTCTGTGGCCTCCTCAAGGGAATCCACATCGCGCACATCGAGATGGGCATCCATACTGGCTACTATTTTTTTCAATAACGCCCGATCTGTCGCATTATCTTCAATAATTAAAATTTTATAGTTACCTGGTAGCATCTAAACACCACCGGAGGGCTGTTGTAATCAAGGGCTGAACGATTTTTGTGAAGCCCTATTGGTTAAAGAAATCTTTTTACCACACTAATCAGGGCTTCGTAATCCTCGGTTTTAACACAATAATCATCCGCGCCGGCAGCTCTCGCTTTTTTTGCATCCACGGCATCAATCACACCCGTACAAATAATCACCTTCACATTCTCATCCCCATTTTTTTTAATCTCTTCACATGTTGCAAACCCATCTATCCGCGGTAGCACGGTGTCCAGTATAACAATCCCGTTTGGTTTTAATTCGTCTGTCTTTTTTATCCCCTCTTCACCAGTTTCAGCGACCATGATATCAACTTCTAGTCCCGCCCTCACCAAGGCGTCTTGCATGAGTTTTTGATCGCCCTTGTCATCATCGATTATTAAAATTTTCCGCGGCATCGGTATCCCTTCCTTTGAACTTTTATTCTTTATCCTTTAGGCAGTTTTGCAACTGTAAACCAAAATTCGCTAATTTTTCTAATAACTATTTGAAATTGATCAAAATCAAATGGTTTCGTAACATAACAATTCGTCCCTTCGGAATAGGAAAGTGCGATATCCCTTTCTTCCGCTGAAGTCGTTAAGATAACGACGGGTATCGTCTTTAGATTTTGATCATTTTTTATTTCATGAATGACTTGGCGGCCGTCCATTTTCGGCATATTAAGGTCCAGGAGTATTAAATCAGGCCTTTTCGCATTTGTATACACCCCTTGTCTTCGTAAATACTGCATCCCCTCCTTCCCATCACTCACGACACGAAGATTAACCGAAAGCCCTGAGGTTTCAAAACTTTTCTCCGTCAACTTTACATCAGCAATATCGTCCTCCATCATGAGGATATCAACAGGATTAGATGCCATATTTTTCTCCTTCAATAGCAAGAAATTTAAGAAAACAAAGCGAAATATTGACCTCCTCTATATTATTGTTAAGTAAAAGTCAATAAGACTAAGATAGCGTAAACTTAAATGTGGATCCTTGACCTGGTTGGGATTCTACCCAAATCCTACCGCCGTGTCGCTCAACAATTTTTTGACACAACGTTAACCCCATCCCCGTCCCCGGATACTTATCTTTAGGATGCAATCTTTGAAAAATGATAAAAATGCGTTGATGAAACTCTTTCTCAATTCCAATGCTATTATCACGCACAGAAAACAGCCATTTGCTCTTATCCTTTTGTGCTGTAATAGTGATTTCGGGTGGAACATTTTCTTTACGATACTTAATAGCATTCTCAATAAGATTTTGGAAAAGCCGTATCATATAAATTTTATGGACAGCTAAAATCGGTAAGTTATTATACTGTATTTTGGCTTGATGGTCTTTTATGGCTTGTTGAAGATTATCCAGAGCTTCTTTAACAATGTCATTAAAACTGACCATTTCTAAAGTTAACTCGGCGCGACCAACTCTTGAAAATTCTAATATATCATCAATAAGCATCCGCATGCGTTGGGCCCCTTCGGTAATAAAGCCTATGTTTTCTTTAGAATTTTCATCCATCTTACCTTTAAATTCTCTAGAAAAGACCTGTGTAAATCCTATAATCTTACGAATAGGCTCCCGCAGGTCATGCGAGGCCGCAAGGGCAAATTCTTCGAGTTCTTTATTGGATCGTTCAAGCTCTTTATTGAATCGTTCAAGCTCTTTATTTTTCTTCTCCAGCTCTTGTTTAGTCATAAAAAGCTCTTGCGCGATCTCCTGCAACCTGAGATCGGTCTCAAGCAACAAATCTCTTTTTGTCTTTTTCACTGCATCATCCCTCTATATTGCCATTAGTTAACAAAACGGGTTAAAAAGGTTAGAATAGGGCTCGTAACCGAAAGGGGCCTTATTCATGAAATATCGTCAATGGTCAAGCAAAAAGCCAAACAATTTTTTCCCTTGCTTAAGTGGTGGCATTACAAAAATTCTAATATATCCTTAATAAGCATCCGCATGCGTTGAGCCCTTTCGGCAATAAAGGCCATGTTTTCTTTAGAATTTTTATCCATCTTACCTCCAAATTCTTTAGAAAACGCCTGTGTAAATCCTATAATTTTACGAACAGACTCCTGCAGATGATGCGAGGCCGCAAGGGCAAATTCTTCGAGTTCTTTATTGGATCGTTCAAGCTCTTTATTTTTCTTCTCCAGCTCTTGTTTAGTCATAAAAAGATCTTGCACGATCTCCTGCAACCTGCGGTCGGTCTCAAGCAACAAATCTCTTTTTGTCTTTTTCACTGCATCATCCCTCCATGTTATTTGGCATAGTGGATGAGTCCTGCGCGTAACGTCTTAACTCCATCCCTTAGGCCTCAAGGCCTTTAAAACTTTGTCTTTACCGTAACAATCCCCGTCGTTATAGAAAATTCAACAGAACGGCCCTGGGAACCGCCGACACATTCTCCGACTATTGGGATGCCTTGTTTTTTTAAAGTTTCCTTTGCGCTGGCAATATTTTGATTACCTACACTGTTATATTCACTGGGATCAGAGGTGGTGAACATATTCGCGCCGCCGATAAGCTTGGCTTCAATATCCTCTTTCCTTGCGCCCAGCTTTTGCATTGTCTTGAGCATCTGGCCTATAGCCATGTCAATGTATCTGGTGTCGTCAACGGATAGCGGATTTTTTCCCGGCAGTATAGGGTGCGCCAGGGCGCCGATTTTATGTCTCGGGTCGTATAATGCCACCACCGCGCAGGAGCCAACCCCGGTTGTCGTCAGGTTGTCTGGATCGCTTGTTACGATAATTTCGCCAAGTGCAACCTCTTTATTCATTAATTGCGACCCCCCCCATCGCATCTATCATTGCCTTTATTTCTGCCAGATCGAATAAAATTACTATATAACTTTTAAGCAACATCTTTTTAAAAATAAAGGTTATCTCAATGACCAGCGCCTCTTCTGGCTTTAAGGCAAATTTTGCAATGATTTGATCTAGAATAGCGCCAAACATATCAAAACCAAATTGTGGGATATTTTCAATAATTTTAATCTTAAGGGTATTGGAAAAAACCGTGAAAAAACTTCCGCAGATAATATTACCTAGCTCTTTGAGCGCTGATTTATCCAACTCCGTCAAGTGATGAGTCATGCCCACTTCTCTTCCTGCCAGCACATCAGAAAGGATATAAGCTATTTCTTCCGGAAGGATTAATAATGTCGCACCCATGATTTCGCCGGTAATCGGTAAATAGATACCGGCTACTCGCGACTCTGGTTCAACGTCCCTCAAAATACGCTTAAGTTTGCCAATCTGCGTCTCAGAAAACTCTATGCCCACCTTTTCTCCTGTAAACTTTGATAATGATCTGCCGGCACTAAGCGTGGCTTGCTCTGTCATTTCCTTTAAGTTTACTTTTTCTGGCATTTTCCCTCCATAGTTAATTCATCACGCAGGGATTTCTCGCCGTTACTAACGGCTGGGTGTAAACATTATCCCTGCTAATTCATAAGACAATTGATAAACATTCAAATCGCTCAATGTCTTTACTACAGCTTTTTCTCTATTTCTTACTTCTTACATCTTACTTCGCTACTGCTTGCATCGAATTTCTCTTCGACAATATCAAATTCGCCACATCCAATATCAGCACCACCTCTCCGGAGCCGATGATGGTGGAGCCGGAGAAATAGCGGTTTTCTCTGACAAACTTATTTAAGGGTTTAATCACTATCTCCTGCGTTGTCATAAGAGCATCCACGGCTAGCCCAAGTTTCTCAGCGCCTTTCCAAACAATCACTACCGGCTGTTTCTGTAGATTCTGGGGCGGCTCGCCGAACAATACATCTAATCTGGTAATGAGTATATCCTCCTCGTTTAAAACAATGGCCTCGTTATTCAACATTCCCTTTATATTGCCACGCTCCACCATAACCAACCTTTCAATATTGACAAGAGGAATGGCGTAGGTCTTACTCCTCACTCTGACAAAAAGGCTCTTGATAATAGCCAGGGTAAGGGGTATCTCTATAGAAAATGTCGTGCCTTTCTTTGGTTCGGATTCTACCCTTATTTCGCCTCCGATTGATTCTATTCTGTTCTTTACTATATTTAACCCAAGGCCCCTTCCGGAAACTGCGGTAACCTGTTTAGTGGTGCTGGCCCCGGAAAAGATTGAATTGATCACTTCTTCCTTGGTTGCTCGAGCAGAGATAATTCCTTGTTTTACGGCGGTATTTCTTATATCTTCAACATCCAGGCCTGCGCCGTCATCGCTGACCCTAATCAAGGCAAAACTTTTGGTTTGGGTCGCGTTTAACTTTATCGTAGCCGCGGGGTTCTTGCCGGCTTTTTGTCTTTCCTGCGGCGATTCTATGCCGTGATCAACGGCATTGCGGATAAGATGCACCAGGCTTTCACCTATTTCATCTACCACGCTTCGGTCAAGCTCTATATCGCCTCCCTCTATTTGGAGATTTACCTCTTTCTTCTGCTGCTTGGCGAGGTCCCTTAGCATACGCGGAAATCTATTGAATACGAACCCGATGGGCACCAGGCGCGACTGCATGACATTATACTGAATCTCGCTGACCAACCGGCCAAGGCTATCCACGGCAGCTGATAATTCTGGGTTACGCGCCTCTTCCTTAATCCTGTCCAAGCGCATCTGATTAATCAATAACTCCTCCACTAAATTCATCAACAAATCCAATCTCTCCACCCTGACTTCAATGCTTTCAATTTTTTCTACCGGCGCTTGCGCAAAAGGGGCTTCTTGGCGCCCTTCGCTTATCTGGCGGGTCTTTGTAGTTGTAAGTTTTCCTAAGCTTTCTACCAATTTAGTAGTATCAATCTCTTCTTTCCCCTCTTTAAGACTTTTAAGGGTTTGTGCCAAGGTATCAAAAGATGCAAACAGTGTATCAATACAATCGCCTAATCTCATCTTTCTATTTTTTAGCATCTCCAAAACATTTTCCATGGCATGCACGAGTTTGGCGGTTTGAGCATAATTCATCGTAGAGGCCATGCTCTTTAAGGTATGCGCCGCGCGGAATATATCGGTTACAAAATTCCGCCGGGAAGGGCTCTTCTCAAGCCTAAGGAGCGCGCTATTCATCGCCTCCACGTGCTGGCGGGCTTCGCTTAAATAACTATCTTTGTATTTATTTATATCTTCTGGCATTACGAAACAAGCTCCATTATTCTATCGGCTATTTTCTCTACGGGCAAAACTTTATCCGCGGCTCCCGCATCAATGACTTCCTTAGGCATTCCGAAGATTAAGGAAGATTCATCTTGCGCCAGGGCGCTGCCGCCTGCCGCCTTTATCGCCCTCATGCCCTTTAACCCGTCACACCCCATGCCGGTTAATATAATTCCGATAGTGTTTCCTTTATAGGTAAGAGCCGCGGATTCCATAGTTATATCTATTGAAGGGCTAAGCATATTGTATTTATCTTCGGTTAAGACTAATTTAAACTGCTCTTTGTCTTGCGCTATCCGCGTTTGGAATCCGGGGGGCGCAAAATAGATTGTGCCGGGCCGAAGCGCTTCCTTATCTTCGGCGACCTTCACTTTCAAATCGTAGGCCTTCTTTAAATGTTCGACAAGGCTCTCGGTAAAAAATAAACTTGGCATATGCTGAACGATAATTACCGGCACTGGCAGATTCAATGGCAAGGAATGCAAAATCTTCTCCAGCGTCTGCGGCCCCCCGGTGGAGGCGCCGATAACAATAATCTTATCAGCTGCGATACGCCTTTGCTTTAGCCTGCCGGGCTTGGCGCTGATCAGCGACTTAATATTCGCCACACGAACGCAAGATACAACCTTAACCTGCTTTAGGAGTTTGTGTTTGACGCTTTCTATATCTAGCGACATTTCACCCGATGGCTTAAGCACAAAATCAACTGCCCCGGCATTAAGACACTTAACCGTAATCTCAGCATCTTTCTTACTATGCGCAGAGACTATAATGACAGGGGTAGGATATTGCTCCATTATATGCTTTAATGTGTCCAGGCCAGGCCAGCCAGGCATGGCCAGATCCAATGTAATACAGTCAGGCTTTCTTATGGAAAGCTTTTCTATAGCTTCTTGGCCATTTTTGGCAGTGTCTATAACCTCAATCTCGGGATCAGAATTTAGTATATCGGATATAAGTGTTCTCATAAATAAGGAATCATCTATAACTAATACGCGGATTTTCGCGTCTTTCATTTCATCACCCTTACACGCCCATCCGCGTATTAACCTAAGTACTTCTCAACTGTCTTAATGACTTCTGTTTTATCAAAAGGTTTAGTGATATAATCGGCGGCTCCTGCGTTTTTGCATTCCGATACAATTGAATCCTGACCCACCGCAGTAATCATTACCACTTTTTGTTGGGGGTCGGCCTTCATGACAGCCCTTAAGACGCCTATGCCAGCTTCTGGGCCTTCTGGCATAATAATATCTAAGAGAATCAAATCAGGTTTTTCTTTTTTGAACTGCTTCTGGGTCTCAGATGCTGATTCTGTTTCTGTTATCTCATACTTATCAGATAACATATCCTTGAGCACCTTGCGCATAAATAGCGAGTCGTCAGCTATTAAAATCTTTTTAGCCATCTGTTTCCTCCGTGTATAATATGTTTAGGTTAAATTCGAAGCACGAAATACGAAATACGAAACAATTCCGAATGTCCTAATATTCAAATTTTCAAAACTATGTACTCTTCCTTAAAATTGCTCCAAATATATTCATTAACTCAGTTGCCTCTTGTATGAGAGGCCTTGTTTCTAACTCAAACTCTGTATTGGCTGAAAGTATAAGTTTAAACCAATATCTAGATTCTTTTGCTTCTTTCCTGCAGATTTTGATGCGATTAAAGAAATCCTTCTTGCTCAGTGATTCGTTTGCTTCAATAGAGCCAGAGGCTCTTATCGCTTGACTAACCAATTCAATATTTATGGTATTTTTGGGTAATTTCTTGCATAACTGTATTACAGCCTTTGCAAATTTTTCAGTCCTCTCTTCTAAATCGTATTCTTTAGGCATTTGTTTTGGTCATTCGGTTATTAGAATTTTGAACATTGTTTCGGATTTCGATATTCGGATTTCGAATTTTCATATCTTTACTCTACTATCTTCTACGCTTTGCCTGCTTTGGTGCTTTCCGCCCCTGCAAGCACTCCTTGAGTTTCAGGCTCATTTACCTCTGTCTTTTCTTTGGTGCGCTCTAAGCCCTGCTGGTGCTTTAGCTGAATCTGGCTCAATTTTTCCAGTTCTTCTTCTGAAAGTACTTTGGTTAAATCCAACATGATGATCAGGCGGTTTTCTATGGTGACAACGCTGCTGATATAAACCCGGTCTATCCTGGTCACTAATTCCGGCGTGCCCTTAATCTCTGCCTGCGGTATCCTCAAGACCTCGGTGACCTCATCGACCATCAGGCCAAAGAGATTCTTGTCCTGTTCGCTCATGACGATGTGTTTTTCTTCTACCCCTTTCTTGGCGGGAAGGAAAAAACGGTTTTTAAGGTCTATGACCACCGCGATCTCACCTCTGACATTGGTCACTCCGCTGATAAAATCCGGAGAATCCGGTATGGGAGTAACCGTACCCTTTCTGATGATCTCCCTGACCTGATCTATATTTACGCCGAATTCCTCGTCTGCTAAGCTAAAAACAATCATCTGGATAATTTTACCTTCTGGTTGTTCGCCGGGTTTTTCTTTCTCCTTGAAAAATTGATTTTTTTTCTTCATACCCTGGCCTCCCTGTAACCGTCGATTACGCAGATTATTTATGCAGTTTTTTAGCCTTTATTTACTTCTTCTCTTTATTTTCTGCTCCCGCTCCTCCTGCTCTCCCATTGCCATTTCTCTTCCTCTTCTTTGTCTTCCATCTCATCCTGCATCTCCTCGGCAGATACTTTGAATCTTCTTAACGCAGTCCTCAGTTCCTCTGCCAAAGTTGATAGGTTTTGCGCTGAAGCAGCCATCTGCTGCATGGCTGAAGTCTGCTGTTGAATGGAAGTGGACATCTGACCAGAACCCACTGCTGCTTGCTCGCTGGTTGCAGCTATCTCTTCTATGGTCTTGGCCATCTGTTGGGCGCCTGAGGCCTGTTGGGTAGTGGCAGAAGAAATCTCTTGCCCCCTGGCAGTGATCTCCTGCGTGCCGATGCCAATCTGATCCAATATGGAAAGCGCCTGGTTGACGATATCAATACTCTCGGTAATCTGCTGTGTTCCTGCGGTCATACTTTCAACCACTTCAGTCGTTGATTCGCCTATTTTGCCGACCATCTGGTCAATTTGCGTAGCAGCGTTCTTTGTCCCTTCTGCCAGCTTCCTAATTTCATCCGCGACCACGGCAAAGCCCCTCCCTGCCTCTCCGGCATGAGCTGCCTCAATGGCTGCGTTTAAAGCCAGAAGGTTTGTCTGGTCAGCAATATCTTTGGTCGTACCGATGATTACGGTAATCTCCCTTGCCCGCTTATCAAGCTCTTTTACCGTAGCGGTGTTGCCTTTTACAATCTCATCTATACTCTTAAGCCTATTCGTCGCCTGCTTTCCGGCTTCAGTGCCTTTTTGGGCAAGTTTGGCAGCCTCTTGAGTAATCTCAGCTGCTGATCTTGCGTTCCTAGCGCCCTGCTGTATAGAGTTAGAAAGCTCAGTCACAATCTTAATGCTCCCCTCTAATTTTTTGGACTGGTCCTTTGCGCCTTCAGCTATCTGTTGGGTGGTCTTGGCTGCCTGTGTCAAGGCGCTGTTAACTTGTTGCGATGAAGTGGCTAATTGGCCGGATGAGCGCGATACCTTTGTCGAGCTGTCCATTGCCAGCCGGATGAGCCCACCAAGGTTATCAAACGACTTATTGAGTGCATCAGCCAATGTCTTAATGTCGCCCCTTGTCTCAATAGCCACCCTTTGCGAGATATCGCCCTTAGACAAGGCAATAGCCAGCCTGATTACTTCCTGAACGGGTGTGGCGATTGAATTGATGAGGTTATTGAGCGTATCCACAATGTCTTTCCAACTGCCTTTAACGCCTTCTACGTTCGCGCGTTCAGTCAGCTTCCCTTCGGCACCGGCTACTTGCGCGACTCGGGAGACCTCACCAGCCAGACGGTTCAGATTATCCACCATACTGTTGAGGTTATTTTTCAACTCCAATATCTCTCCTTTGACCTCAACAGTAATCTTTTTGGTCAAATCGCCTTGGGCAATAGCTATCCCTACCTGAGCGATATTCCTCACCTGATTGGTAAGGTTGGTTGCCAAGGTATTGACGCTGTCGGTTAAATTCTTCCAGGTGCCGGTCACGCCTTCTACCTTTGCCTGA
>SBBT01000186.1 GCA_005239595.1 Candidatus Troglogloeales bacterium
GTTTCTTCTTGATCCCCAGCTGGACTCCTCCTTTAAAACCATCTTAAGTTGACGGCTTCTTATTGTCCAACTTCTGGGGTCCACTATACTTTTGTAAGGCAGAAGGATTTTCCTGTCCAACATCAAGGACGATCGACCGAATGATTGCCGATGCCCCGAACAAGATGAGACACACTCCCCTGCGGCTTCGTCCCAATGGAAAGCTTCTCATTCGCAAAAAGGTTCAAAAGGCGCGAAAACCCAAAGGATTCCGATCAACCTATCCGGGCCATTGTGGGACCTTTGACACGGCAGAGCGATTTGTAGACGGTTGTCGCCGGTACGTGGTTAACTTATACCGATGTCTATTCTCGGTTTGCCTTTGCCTGGGCAACGAAAAGCCATGTCTCCTCGGCCGCTAAAAAGTTTTTTGATATTGTTTGCCAGGTTTTTCCTTATCCTCTGACCCATGTACTCACGGACAATGGGTCTGAATTTATGAAGCACTTTGATGAGGAAATCAGGCGTCTCTATAAAACACATTGGCATACGTATCCGAAAACGCCTAGGATGAATGCCCATGTGGAGCGGTTTAATCGAACGATTCAGGAGGAGTTTATCGATTATCAGGAAAACCTTCTCGTGACGCCACAAGCTTTTAACCGAAAGTTAATCTTATGGTTGTTATGGTATAACGGAGAGCGACCCCACTGGGGACTCAAATTAAAATCACCCATTCAGTTCTTAATGCATCATAAACCTTAAAGATTGCAATATGGGGTCACCCAATAGGTTGACGTAAAAGTAATTCGCATGTCATAATTCTCGCTCTATAAGCGGGGTGCCGCCAGGCTGAGAGTCCGAACCATCGAGGACAACCCTTTGAACCTGCCCTGGGTAATGCCAGCGAAGGGAATGGACTCATGGCAGACCGCACCTTAAAGTGCGGTTTTTTGTTTCTATCGAAAGCCTATGCGCAATGAGGAAAGGATAGCCATGGAAAAGAGTGATGCCAACAGCAATCTTGTCGTTGATCAAAAACCTGTTTTAACAACGTCTCCCTTGCCTGCCTCAAAAAAGATCTATGTGGAGGGGAGAACCCCAGACGTTCGGGTACCGATGAGGGAAATCACACTTTCGCCGACCCATACCGCAAACAACATAGAGGAAAACCGTCCCTTTCTGGTATATGATTCATCCGGTCCTTTTACCGATCCCACAGTAGCAGTTGACATTCGTGAGGGATTGGTCCCTCACCGATTGCCATGGATCATCAATCGTGGCGATGTGGAGCACCTTCCTGCTGTTTCATCAGAATATGGGAAGAGGCGTGCATCTGATCCGAGCCTGGACCCAATCCGTTTCCAGAAAATCCGAAAACCATTACGTGCAAAAACGGGCATGAATGTCACGCAGATGCACTACGCGAAACAGGGAATCATTACCCCGGAAATGGAATATATCGCCATCCGAGAAAATCAGATGTCGGAGGCGGTCCGGTTAGAGAGTCCCCTTGGCGCACAACATCCAGGCGTTGCGTGGGGGGCCAGTATTCCATCGGTCATCACACCGGAATTTGTACGGGCCGAGGTTGCGCGGGGGCGGGCAATCATCCCGTTAAACATTAACCATCCCGAGTCCGAACCGATGGTGATTGGACGCAATTTTCTGGTAAAGATTAACGCCAATATCGGTAACTCCGCCATCTCCTCTTCAATTGAAGAGGAGGTGGAAAAGATGATCTGGGCCACCCGATGGGGAAGCGATACCGTGATGGATCTCTCAACGGGAAAAAACATCCACGAGACGCGCGAATGGATTCTGCGCAATTCACCGGTTCCGATCGGCACGGTCCCAATTTACCAGGCGCTGGAGAAAGTCCATGGCAAGATCGAAGAGCTTACATGGGAAATTTATCGCGACACGCTGATTGAACAGGCGGAGCAAGGGGTCGACTATTTTACCATCCATGCCGGTGTTCTTCTCCGCTATATCCCCTTGACGGCAAAACGGGCGGCCGGCATCGTCTCCCGCGGTGGATCGATTCTGGCTAAATGGTGCCTTTCCCATCACAAAGAGAATTTCCTCTATACCCATTTTGAGGAGATTTGCGAGATCATGAAGGCATACGACGTCTCGTTCAGCTTAGGAGATGGCCTGCGTCCGGGCGCCATTGCCGACGCAAACGATGCCGCGCAGTTCGGGGAGCTGGAGACCCTTGGAGAATTGACAAAAATTGCATGGAAGCATGACGTACAGACCATGATTGAAGGCCCTGGCCATGTTCCGATGCAGATGATTCAGATAAACATGGAAAAACAACTCAAAGAGTGTCATGAGGCCCCCTTCTATACACTCGGTCCGCTCACCACTGATATTGCTCCTGGCTATGATCACATTACGTCCGGCATCGGAGCGGCCATGATCGGATGGTTTGGATGCGCCATGCTCTGCTATGTAACACCCAAAGAACACTTGGGTCTTCCAGACAAAGAGGATGTCAAGGCAGGGGTTATCACCTACAAGATCGCGGCTCATGCGGCCGACTTGGCAAAGGGGCATCCGGGAGCGCAGGCCCGTGATAACGCGCTGTCAAAGGCTCGGTTTGAGTTTCGATGGGAAGACCAATTCAATTTATCGCTTGACCCTGAAACAGCCAAATCTTTTCACGATGAAACCCTCCCGGCCGAGAGGGCCAAGGTAGCCCATTTCTGTTCGATGTGCGGTCCCCATTTCTGTTCGATGAAGATCACGGAAGATGTCCGCGCTTACGCGGCCCAGAAAGGGATCGACGAACAATCCGCGCTTATATCTGGCATGAATGAAAAATCAGAGGAGTTTAAAAAACAAGGATTAGAAATCTATCGCTAGCGAGTTACCGATGAAACCAAGAGAGATACAGCCGCTGCGTGAGGCGGAAATCACAAGACATATCGCGCGGGAGTTTTTTGAACAATTTGATCGAATGATTGAATCCGACGTCATTATTGTGGGATCGGGTCCATCGGGCCTTGTCTGCGGCAAGGAACTGGCGCAATCTGGATTCAAAGTTCTCCTGATAGAACAACTCAACCAGTTAGGTGGTGGTTTCTGGAACGGCGGCTATCTTATGAACAAGGCCACCATTGCCCATCCCGCACAGGAGATTTTAGAAAAGCTTGGCGTTCCTTGTAAAAAAGCGGCCCAAGATATGTATATCGTCGATCCCCCCCACGCTACCGCAAAACTCATTGGATCGGCCTATGACGCCGGTGTAAAGGTTTTGAACCTAACGAAAGTGGTTGATCTTGTTTTAAGGGGTGAAAACCAAAACCTGGAAGGGGTGGTCGTCAACTGGTATCCACTTGAAGTAATGGGACATGATGCAGCCCATGTCGATCCCATTGCCTTAGAATCTAAAATCGTGGTCGATGCCACGGGCCACGACGCCATTACACTTCAACTTCTGGCAAGAAGAAATCGCTATTCATCCATTCCGGGCAATGGCGCCATGTGGGTCGACAAATCAGAAGAGATGGTCATGGAGAAAACCGGAGAGGTCTATCCCAACCTTTTTGTTGTGGGGCTTTCCGTGGCCGCTGTCTTTGGCACCCCCAGGATGGGGCCTGCCTTTGGATCGATGCTCCTTTCCGGGAAAAAAGGGGCCGAGATAATCCAGAAAAAACTTCGCTCAAACCGAAGTTAAAATCTACTCCATGAGAGAGATAAACCCCGAAGGAGCCCCCCAGGAGACCTCGCCTCCCCAAAAAAAAGGGACAAAACCGAGACAGGCCGTTAGAACAATCATCGCATTTGGAGACAGCCTGACGGTTGGGTTCCAATCACTTAACGAGGCGACCCCTTATGCCAGACACCTCGCCACACTCCTTCATCCCGATGTAACGATCAATATCGCGGCAACTAGCGGAGAGACCACGGCTGACATGCTATGGCGCTTCGACCGGGGCGTCATTCATGTTGCCCCTGATATGGTTATTATCCTGGGAGGATCTAACGATATCGGCTGGGGCCTTTCAACAGAAGTAACTTTTAATAATCTCCAGGAGATGTATCAAAAGGCGCTTGGCGCCGGTATTAAGCCGGTGGCATGCGCCGTTCCGTCTATTCTGGGGGCCGACTTCCTTATCCCGCCACGCATTGAATTAAACCAAAAAATTCAAAAGGAGGCCCTTCATCTAAACATTCCTTTTGTCGATCTTTTTGCCGCAACCTCCGATCCGTCAGACCGTCTTTACAATGGTTATTCTTATGACGGCCTTCACTTAAATTCGAAGGGATACGAAAAGATCGCGGTCGCGATATATGAAAGTGTCTTTAAAGGAAAATAAACCTAATGCAAATTCTCAAAAAAGGTGGCAAACCGATATATACTTGGGCAAAGATTGACCAGATTGAACCGAAGGCATTAGAACAGCTAAGGAACGTAGCAAAACTGCCATTTATCTTTCACCATGTGGCCGCGATGCCAGACGTTCACCTAGGAGTGGGGGCAACCATCGGAAGCGTTATCGCTTCAAGAGACGCAATCAGCCCGGCGGCTGTTGGGGTTGATATCGGTTGCGGGATGCTGGCGGTCCCTCTCGGAAAACGGCTTGAACAGCTCGGGAGTTTAAAAAGGGTTCGGGAGAAGATTGAAGAGGTCATCCCCGTCGGATTTGAGGGGCACAAGACGGCGCAAAAGATGACCGGTCTTCGCCCTCCATCAGCGCGAATTCAGTCCGTATGGCAAAAAGCGACTTATCAAATGGGCACCCTCGGAGGAGGAAATCATTTTATTGAGATTTGTGACGACGGGTTAGGCCAGGCATGGCTGATGCTGCATTCCGGTTCCAGAAATGTCGGAAAGGCTACGGCGGAAATACATATCAGAAAGGCAAAAACGTTAATGAAAATATGGAAAATCGAACTGGACGATCCAGACTTGGCCTATTTTGTCCAAAAATCTGAGGCTTTTCATGACTACATGGAAGACCTCGGCTGGTGCCAGGAATATGCCTACCAAAACAGACAGCGCATGCTCGATCTCATTCTAAAAAGGTTCGATATTCAAATAGACAAAAAGAGCGTCATTAATTGCCATCATAACTATGTCGCAACGGAAAATCACTATGGAGAAACGGTTTTTGTTACCCGTAAAGGTGCCATTAGGGCAAGGCAGAACGATCTGGGTATTATTCCAAGCTCAATGGGACAGAAATCGTACATCGTTCGCGGAAAGGGAAACCCGGAATCGTTCTGTTCGTGCAGCCATGGCGCGGGACGTCAATATAGCCGAACTGCTGCCAGAAGGCATTTTACCGTTTCCGACCTTATCAAACAGACCGAAGGGGTAGAGTGCCGGAAAGATCGGGGCGTGCTCGATGAAATACCCGGAGCCTATAAACCGATTGATGAAGTCATGGATCATCAGAAAGAGTTGGTTGAGATTGTTCAAGAATTAAAATCGGTGCTCTGCGTGAAAGGATAGGTGTCACGCAAAAGGATTTTTCAAAACAATGAGATCCCCCCGTCTAGAACTTGTCGAAATCAAATCAATACGGCATCCAACCAGAGACGATAACGCCTCTAGATATATTTTTGCGGTCTTTGGGAGTTTTCCATAAGAGGTCACACCAGTTGTAGGTTCCTCCCAACCAGAAAAACTCTCATAGACAGGCTTAACATTCTCTAATACTTTTAGAGAGTTAGGCATATTATCTAAAACCTTACCTTTATATTTGTACCCTACGCAAATCTTGATGGAGGGAAACCCGTCCAAGATGTCGAGCTTTGTAATAGCCAGAGAGGTTAGACCATTTACTAAAACGGCATGCCGAACAAGGAGTGCATCGAACCATCCGCATCTTCGAGGGCGGCCGGTCGTTGCACCAACCTCGTGTCCTTTTACACGCAATCCCTCTCCTTGTTTATCAGTCATCTCGGAGGGAAACGGTCCGCTCCCCACGCGGGTGGTATAGGCCTTTGCCACGCCCAAAACCTGATTGATGCGGGTTGGTCCGACGCCCGTTCCCGTACAAGCGCCTCCTGCGGCCGCGTTCGAGGAGGTTACAAAGGGATAAGTTCCCATATCGACATCCAAGTGAGTACCTTGGGCGCCTTCAAAGAGAAGATGGAGACCGTTATCAATGGCTTGATTTAAGATGTGCGTGGTATCGGAAATATACGGTCTTATTTTCTCCGTATAATGCATGTATTCTTTATATACCTTGTCTAGATTAAATCCTTTCACTTTATATAACTGTTTTAGGAAATAATTCATCTCACTTAAATTATTGGATAGCTTCTCCCTGAAAAGTTCAGGGTCCAGCAGATCCACTACTCTGATCCCGATCCTAGCCATTTTATCGGCGTACGCAGGACCGATTCCGCGGCCGGTTGTTCCAATCTTACGTGTTCCCTTCATTTTCTCGCTCTCTTTATCGATTGCCTTGTGATAAGGCATAATCAGGTGCGCCCTTTCACTGATAAAGAGCCGTCCATCCACTAAAATACCACGATGAGAGAGGTCTTCTATTTCCTGGATCAGCGCCTCAGGATCTATCACCACGCCGTTCCCGATCACCCCGATCTTCCCAGGGTAAAGCAGGCCGGTCGGAATGAGGTGCAAAACAATTTCTTGGTCCCCAATAACCACAGTATGGCCCGCATTATGTCCTCCTTGATACCGAACGACATAATCCGCTTTTTCTGAAAGGGA
>SBBT01000216.1 GCA_005239595.1 Candidatus Troglogloeales bacterium
AATCTCCATTATATGGTTTCATGCACCACCCGTGCTCCTCGGTCTGGGGAAGTCGATGGAAAGGATTATCTTTTTATTGATGAACCGGCATTTCGAACCCGGATCGACAAGGGCGACTTTGTAGAATGGGCCGAAGTACATGGAAACTTGTATGGCACTCCCCGGGAGCAATTGGTTGATTGCACTGATCGAGGCATTGACGTGATCCTGGATGTTGATCCCCAGGGTGCCATGACGCTGAAAAAGAAGTTTGACGAGGCAGTTTACATCTATGTTCTTCCTCCGTCGTTTGATGTGCTTCGTCAGCGTCTGATCGATCGAAAGACTGACTCGCATGAGGAAGTCGCGCGAAGATTGCACAAGGCGCGGGAAGAGCTATGGAATTACCGACAGTATTATTATCTCATTGTGAATAAAGAGTTTAAACGGGCCCTGGAAGATTTAGCGGCCATCATCGCCGCCGAGCGGATTAAGATGCGGCAGGTGAACTTCTCCTGGATTGAGGAGACATTTATTAAACGCCTCGGAAAAGAGGAAATGTAAAAGGAGCGATATGGATATTATTTCTCTTCCAATTAAGACCATGAAAACGACGGACGAGGGGGCAAGCTCACGCTACCGCATGGTAAATATTGCGGCCCATCGGGCGAGACAGATCATGGAAGGGGAAAAACCGACTATTCAAACAGAATACACCAAGGCGAGCACCATTGCTCTCCATGAGGTGCTGACATCAGACCTTGAAATATTGTACGGAAAAAATGCGCGGCTTGCCCAGCGTGAAGAGAAGCGGTTACGGGAGGAGATGGAGATACAAGCTGCTCTGGCCGAACGAGAAGAAGACCTGGCCTCGGAAATTAAGAAGGAGTTGAACATTTTCCTGGGGACCTCCGATAAATCCGGAAAACGGGAAGGGGAGGAGAAGGGAGAATAGCAGGTTCCCATCAAGGTCATGATGCTATCGGGGAAAAAGGTGCTCTT
The DNA here is from genome assembly GCA_005239595.1 of Candidatus Troglogloeales bacterium. Lineage (GTDB taxonomy): Bacteria > Nitrospirota > Nitrospiria > SBBL01 > SBBT01 > SBBT01. The sequence goes on from SBBT01000216.1 coordinate 982, forward strand.
GGGCATAACAGGGAGCATCGCTGCTTACAAGGCTATCCAGATTTTAAGGGATTTGACTGCGGAAGGGGCGGAGGTTCAGGTGGTATTGACCCCCGCTGCTTGCCGTTTTGTGCCACTGCTGACCCTCCAGGTTTTTTCCGGAAAGCCTGTCTTTTCCGACCTGTTTGATCCACATGATAAGGTAATCCATCTGACACTGTCGCAAGATGCCCACCTTATCTTAATTGCCCCTGCGACCGCAGATTTCATTGCAAAAATGACGGCCGGCCTTGCAGATGATCTCCTGACCTCTCTTTTGTTGTCGGCTTCCGCCCCGATCGTAGTCGCCCCTGCCATGGATATCGGGATGTGGGAACATCCGGCTGTGCAAAGAAATATTGCCATTCTCCGTGAATGGGGTGTCCATATTATTGAACCCGAAACAGGACCGCTTGCCTCCGGGAAGGAAGGGAAGGGCCGGCTAGCCGATGAAAAAACAATTCTGGAAGGGATCGTCACCCGCCTTAAAGCAAGCGACCGGTTAAAAGGGGAGGTGATATTAGTCACCGCTGGACCCACCCATGAGCCGATTGATCCTGTCCGATTTATCTCAAATCGCTCGTCGGGAAGGATGGGATATGCTCTTGCAGAAGCGGCTTACCAATGGGGAGCGGAGGTTATTTTAATCAGTGGTCCCAGTAATCTCTCTGTGCCACCCGGTGTAAGGCGAATATCCGTCAGGACGGCAGAGGAGATGAAAAAAGAGACCGAACGACACTGCCCCGCCGCCTCTATCGTCATCATGGCTGCGGCTGTGTGTGACTTTAGGCCCAAAACCGTCTCTTTTCAAAAGATTAAAAAGAACACAGGGCTTCAATCGTTGGCGATTGAACCAACCGACGATATATTGCTGGGTCTTTCTACAATTAAAGGGAAAAAGCTCTTCGTTGGATTTTCGGCTGAGACCGAAAACCTGGCAGAGAATGCCAAAAAGAAGCTTTACGCCAAAGGTCTCGACTTGATCGTCGCGAATGATGTGATGCAAGAAGGAGCGGGATTTGACAGCGAAACGAATGTAGTACAACTTTTTGATAAAAAAGGAAAAAACATAAACATTCCTAAAATGTCCAAACAATTGCTTGCGTATCGTATTCTAGAAGAAATCCTACGGCTTAAACCACCAGCTTAAACCACCCCTTTCTTGACTTTCCCCCCCGATTTGTTATGATCGCCTTCCTGTCTATTAATTGTCATGGCTAACAAGGTGCTATCCCGAGAAGTCTTGCGTCTAAAGGAAAGGGTTGAAAAGAATCCTGCTTTGCATCTTTTTATACCCTTGGCAGAGGCCTATTTGAAATGTGACATGCAAGAGGAAGCGATCAACGTCCTTGTAGAAGGAGTGAGGGACTATCCTACCTCTGTCTCCGGTCATAGAATGCTTGGCGAAATATATTTTGAGAATGATCGGATAGAGGAGGCTAAGTCAGAGTTTGAACAGGTTTTGGTGCTTAATCCGGAGAACGTCCCTGCCTTAAAGAAATTAGCCATTATTTTTCATAAAAACAATCAGTTAAATAAATCAGTTGAAGCATGCGTTAAGATTTTAACAATTGATCCCCATGACCAGGGAGGCAAGCTCCTTTTAGCCACCCTTGAGGGTGTGGTGACGTCACAGGCCGAACAGGAAATTTCCAAACCAGTTCAGGAACTTCGGAATACGCCCATTCCGGAGGTTACGCTTACAGAACCATCATTACCCATACAGGAGAGACCGTTTGACGAGATTGTACAGCGTCAAACAGAGGCGTTTGACACTATGGTTGAGGCAGAGGAGGTTACGAAAACATTGGCAGCGGCTTATATGGAGCAGGAGGCATATCAGAAAGCCGCGTTTGCCTACAGAACGTTAATTCAACGGGATCCAGGCGATGAAGAGAGCAAGCTTGGATTAGAGGCAGCGTTAAGGAGGGAGGCTGCACGTTTGTCAAAAGAAGCGGTTATATTAAAAACCGATCTCCTTAAGAAAAAAAAGGTGCGTTACCTCGAAAGGTGGCTTCAGGCAATCAGGGAAGATCGGGAAAAGGTACTGTCATCATAGCAGTTCGTGCTGAAAGGTGGTGATGTGGTCTGGCATATACGCAAGAAACAGCGGGAGAGACAATGATTTCAACAAGCGATTTTAAGGGCGGGACCAAGATCGAGCTGGATGGGGACCCGTATACCATCGTTGAGTTCCAGCATGTCAAGCCTGGCAAAGGAGGAGCCTTTGTTCGAACCAAACTAAAAAACTTAAAGACGGGAAATCAGTTAGAAAGGACCTTCCGTTCAGGTGAGAAATTTGAGACTCCCGATCTCATAGAGCGTGAGATGCAATTTCTTTACATATCTGGCGATGAATATCACTTAATGGACGCCAACACCTATGAGCAGATTTTTCTAACTTCGGCGCAGATGGGATCGGCGAAAGACTTCCTGAAAGAAAACATGCTTGTGAACATTCTTTTCTTCCGGGGGACGCCCTTGGAAGTGGCACTTCCCCTCTTTGTGGAGTTGAAAATTGTTGAAACGGCTCCCGGGATTCGAGGAGACACAGCGACGGGTGGAACAAAATTGGCGAAGTTGGAATCAGGCGGCAGTGTGAAGGTCCCTCTCTATATTGAGGAAGGAACGGTCATTAAAGTCGATACCCGCACGGGGACATACGTGGAACGGGTGAAATAAATAAGACTTTGAGCCAATACCGTAAATGACGATGGATTTTAAGGAAATTAACAAACTGATTGCATTGATGGAGAAGGCATCCTTAACTGAAATTGAGGTCGAGGAGGGGGGGAAGAGAGTTAAACTGCGCAAAGAGACGCCGATTCAGGCGGGACACTCATTCCCGATACAGCCACAGGAACGCCTCCTTCCCACGCCGGCAGAGACAAAAGCAGTGGAAAACGATGGCACCGTCCTGATACGGTCCCCTATCGTTGGAATGTTTTATCGGTCTTCTTCCCCGGAAATGGATGCCTATGTTGAAGTGGGGGATATCGTCAAGAAGGGACAGACCCTCTGTATTGTTGAGGCGATGAAACTCCTTAATGAGATCGAGTCGGAAATTGATGGAAAAGTGGCTGCGGTTTTAGTGGAGAGCGGATCGTCCGTCGAATACGGAACGCCCCTTTTTAAGATTGAACCCACGTAGTACCTCCCGGGCGCTTTTAGATTGCGCGTTGGCGAGATATGTTTAAAAAAATATTAGTGGCAAACCGAGGCGAGATTGCGCTGAGAATCATACGTGCCTGCCGAGAGATGGACATTCAGTCTGTGGCCATCTATTCAGAGGCGGATGCGGGATCGCCCCATGTTCGGTTTGCCGATGAAAGTGTCTGCGTTGGGCCGCCTGATCCCGCCCTTTCTTATCGCAACATCCCGAATATTCTAAGCGCTTCTGAGATTACGGGCTCGGAGGCAATTCATCCTGGTTACGGTTTTCTGGCTGAAAATGCCCATTTTGCGGAGGTCTGTGAGGCGGCGGAGATTAAATTTATCGGTCCCTCTCCGGACTCTATCGTCCTCTTAGGCGATAAGGCGAAAGCCCGTTCGGTTATGATAGAAAACGGGGTTCCCGTTGTTCCGGGAAGTAAGGGAAGAATTCTCGGAGAAAAAGAAGCGCATGAAGCGGCCGAGCAAATCGGCTATCCGGTCATCATCAAGGCGGTCGCGGGCGGCGGCGGGCGGGGAATGCGGCTGGCATGGAAAGCAGAGGAAATCGAGCAGGCGTTTCAAACGGCTCAAATGGAGGCCAAGGCCTCATTCGGAGATGATGGGGTCTACATCGAGAAATACTTTATTGATCCGAGGCATATTGAAATTCAGGTGTTGGCCGATGAAAAAGGGAAGGCGGTCTATTTTCAAGAACGGGACTGCTCCATACAAAGACGGCATCAAAAATTAATAGAAGAGTCTCCCTCTCCCGCAGTAGATGATGCGCTTCGAAAGGAACTTGGCCGGGCGGCCCTTAAAGTGGTGGAGGCCGCCCATTATAAAAATGCAGGCACCGTCGAATTTCTCCTGGATAAAGATCAGAAGTTTTACTTTATTGAGATGAACACCCGCATTCAGGTGGAACATGCGGTGACGGAAATGGCAACGGGGATTGATCTTGTCAAACAGCAGATTCAAATCGCGGCAGGAAAACCGCTTGCGTTTAAACAGAGCCAGGTTAAATCGCTCGGCCATAGCATTGAATGTCGCATCAACGCCGAATGTCCCGAAAAATTCACTCCCTCTACAGGTGTCATCACCGCTTTCCATCTTCCAGGGGGGCCTGGAATTCGTGTGGATACTGCCGCCGATGTCCAGAGCGTGGTAACCCCGTATTATGATTCCCTGATCGCCAAGTTGATTGTCCACGCCGATTCTCGAGATGAGGCAATTAAAAAAATGAAAGGGGCTCTCTCTGAATTTGTCATAGAAGGAATTAAAACCAGCATTCCGTTTCATCGGAAGGTTTTTGATAATCCTGGCTTTATTAAGGGAAGATATTCCACGAGTTTTCTGGAACGTTTATCCTCCGCTACCCCCTCCTGATTGCAATGTCCCCATTCTATTTTCTTACAAGTCCCAGCTCCTCTCTGGCAGCAGAAACGGGGTTACAGCCTACGCGACAAAGATGGATAACGGCGGTGGAAGAGGCAATTTCTGGCGGGGTGCGCCTTGTACAATATCGCGAGACGGACGGCGAAAGACGCAAAATGTACGAAACGGCTCTCCTGCTTCGGCAAGTAACGGCACACTATGGTGTAACATTGATAATCAACGATTTTATCGACCTGGCATTGGCGGTCAAGGCAGATGGCGTCCACTTGGGACAGGACGATCTTCCACTTTGGGTAGCGAGAAAACTTTTAGGGAAAGAGGCAATTGTCGGCATCTCTACCCATTCTCTGGACGAAGCGATGGCTGCCGAATCAGAAGGAGCCGACTATATCGGTTTCGGTCCCATCTTTCATACGAGAACAAAGGTCTCTTCTTATAAGCCGGTGGGTGTTGAGGCGATTGCAGAGGTGAAGAAACAGGTTGCAATTCCGCTTTACGCCATTGGCGGCATTACCCTTTCAACCCTCCCGTCTATCATAAAGGCTGGCGCAGACGGCGTCGCCGTGATTTCGGCCGTGGCCTCGAATGTGCCGGGCGTTATCCGTTCCAATGTGGTGCAATGGATGACCTTGTTGAATGATGTCGCGGGTAGGGGAGTATCGCTAAGATGAAAAATGGGGGGAAATCACCGCATCACCTGGGACATCGGAAACGATTAAGAGAACGGTTTCGTAACACCGCTTCGGATGGGCTGCATCCGTACGAGTTATTGGAGTTGCTCTTAACCTACGCGATTCCAAGAAGGGATGTGAAAGCAATTTCCAAGGCGCTGATTGTACGGTTTGGAAGTCTCCCTGGCGTCCTGGATGCAACGCAAATGGAGTTGGAGAACTCCTCCGCTATTGGGCCGACATCCGCAACCCTTATCCGGCTGATAAAGGCGCTCTGCGGGGCCTATCTTGCCAGCCGGATCGAGAGACGCGACCTCTTATCCTCTCCCCGGGAGGTGGTTGATTTTTGCAAAGTAACTCTTTCAGGCCTTGCACACGAGGCGTTTATGGTGATCTATCTTAACACCAAGAATGAGGCCGTCGGACATGAGATTGTCCATGAAGGGACGATTGATCGCGCCGTCATTTATCCACGGAGGCTGATCGAGGCAGCGCTTGCGCACCACGCTGCCGGTTTAATCCTGGTCCATAACCATCCAAGCGGAGATCCTGCGCCTTCTGACGAGGATCGGCGCCTGACACGTACGATGATTGAGGCGACCCGCGCCATGGATATCCGTATCCTCGATCATATTATTGTCGGGAGAGACCGTCACTTCAGTTTCCTGTCTGCCGGTTTGTTGTAACCGATCACGTCTTCACCATGCTTTCTCTCTTCCACCGCAAGACCCTCTCCTCCATAGGAGGATTTTTCATGAGATCGTTTTTGGAACGTTCAATTTGATCTTCG
>SBBT01000219.1 GCA_005239595.1 Candidatus Troglogloeales bacterium
CCTTTATTGCATCTTCCGGGATACTGTTTTCACGAAAAAGGCCTTCCACATGCCGTCTGTCTTCCCTGGAAACGGACAGAAAAACCGACTTATCCGGGGTGTCTATGCCTAATGCCCGAACGACCTCCAAATTTTGCTCCACCATATGTAATCGGCGATTTGGGATAGACCTCTTGGTATAGAAAAATCGTTTTCCTAGAAAACCCTTATTTCCAGGATCGGCAGCAATCCGATAACGCGCTCCCGATAGGAGAGACATGAGCGCAGATCGATCCCCGCTGGTTAAATCAATGGCAAGGTCAAACGGCTTCGTTCGCAATCGCCTGATGAAACCGATTTCCGTAGAGATCCGCTTTAAAAAGCTATCCTCCCGTCTCCTCCTGTCGCAGACGATAATCTCATCGATCAAGGGATTGCCCATCAACATCTCTTCTGTTCCCGATACCACGCAAACCGCAATGTGTGCCTTCGGAAAACGCTCTCGAACAGCGCGAATCGTGGGGACAATCAACAATACATCCCCGATATTTCTTAGCTTGATGATTAAAATCCGTTCGATCGCCTCTAAGACCAACCCTGCCATTATTCCAAATCTCCTTCCGTGCTCCTTTCTAGTTCCCAGAAGACCGCATATTTTAAAAACGTATAATAAGAATATAACCCTGACAGCATAAGACCATAGATCCCCTCCCGGAATCCCTGTTGCAAAAAATACATTTTAAAAAACGTCCAGACCGAATGGGTTAGAAGGCTGTGCGCTTTAAACCGCTTTTCCTCTTTTTTCATCTGCCTTGCGGAAAGATAGGCGTACCGCCCCATCCGCTCATGGAAAGCCCTTAATGAACGATAGGTGTAATGCTCCAGGGGGGTTTTCAGGAAACCGACCGTTCCGTCGACACGCGCCGTCTCATGAACTTCACGCTCCGAAAATGTTGTACTCTTTCTATTAAACAGGCGGATCGTATAATCCGGATACCATCCGGCATATCGGATCCATCGGCCTAAAAAGTAATTCTTTCGGGGGACATAATATCCTTCCAACGGGGACCCCGATTGAAGAATTTCAGCGATCTCCTTTTGCAGAGGCAGCGGCACCCGCTCATCGGCGTCCAGGGAAAAAATCCAATCGTGCGCGGCGCAGCGAACGGCATAATTCTTCTGCGCCGAAAATCCGAGCCAATCCTGATGAATCACCCGATCCGTATACTTTCTTGCCACCGCCACGGTCTGATCGACGCTGCCCGAATCGACTACGACAATCTCATCCGCCCATGAGACGCTCTCTAAACAGGCGCCAATCTCTGTCTCTTCATTGAGCGCAATAACGGTAACGGAGATTTTTTTTCTTTCAGGAGAAGCGGTCATGGCACCTGTATCGCCTCTTCAATCAACATCACGGGAATATCTTGCCGGATAGGATACATCAAGTGACATTGTCTGCAAATCAGACCATCCCCCTGTTCATTTAAATCAATATGGCCTTTACACTTGGGGCACGCTAGAATCTCTAACAGTTTTTTATTGATCGACATGACACCTCCTTAAAGAAGTTCCTTTATTTTACCGTACACCTCTTCCACGGAAATTCGCATCATGCAAGGAATCTCTTGCCGACAGTGCCGAGGGAAATAGGGCGAATCGCCTCGACAGACGCAGCTGCCCTGCACCACACGATGCTGTTGTCCTAACGGGCCGCTTCGACTTGCCTCGGATGGACCAAAAAGTCCAACTGTCGGCGTGCCAACCGCCGCCGCCAGATGAAGCGGCCCCGTATCTCCCGCAACCACCACCCGACATCTTTGGTAAAGGGCGGCCAGTTCATGGAGATTCAATGGCGGTGCGAGAACGATGTTCTCCGTTCGGCTTAACCGCTCTTCTGCCGTCATCACCACACAGATCCCCTCTTCAGACAAACGGTCCGCCAACGCAAAGAACGACGCAGCCGGCCATCGCTTGGTTAAAAATCCCGCTCCCGGGTGCATCGCCACCATCGGGACGCCATGACCGATATTCATCCCTTTTAACCAACAATCTATCCGGCCCACCGCAAATTCGGACGGAGAAAAACATAAAGAAGTAGTTTCACAAGATACTCCCAACCCATCTATTAAAGAAGTATTTTTTTCAATAACATGAGTGCCAACCTTTGGCGTAACCTTCCGGGTCGTAAACAACGCGTTGAGAGGTTCACGACACGAAGAAGCCGAAAAACCGATTCGAATCGGGGCCTTCGTACAGAGGGTCACTAACCCGCTTTTAATTAATCCCTGGCCGTCAATCGCGATGTCAAACGGGATTTCCTGGATGCGTTCCACCGCCGAGCGAACCGCCTTATAGGCCATATAAAATCTGCCTCTCTTGATGAACTTCCGTAAGAGATGGGTGTCAATAACGATCACATGATCAATCCCGTCTTGACCCATTGGAATCTCTTTTGACTTATCCTCAAGAATCCAGGCGAGATAGGCGTCAGGGATATTTTTACGAATCGCGTGGACTACGGGAAGCATATGGAGGCAGTCGCCAATGGAGCCAAGCTTTACAATCGCAATTTTCGGCCGACGGATAGGGACCTGCGTTGTTCTGACGGGCGTACGCTCTCTTGCCTTGATATCTTCCAATATCCAATCGACTGCGTCCGACAGATCGACTGCCGCGAAATCGGGGATCTTACCGTTGGCTTCCGTTTCACGAAGCGACGTCTCGCCATAGCCCGTCTTCACCAAAATCCCTTTTGCCCCCCCCTGTGCCAGCGCCACGTCGCATCTCTTATCACCCACCATATAGGAATGAACAAGCGCAACAGCATGCTCCTTTAACGCCGATTGAACCATCCCCATTTTCGGTTTACGGCAATCACACAGCGCATCCGGATGATGCGGACAGTAATAAACGCCATCTAAACGGGCCCCCTCCTTTTCCAGAAAACCCTTAAGATGGAGATGCGATTGTCTGACAAAATCCTCCGAAAAGAAGCCGCGCGCCACGCCCGACTGGTTCGTAACAAGAAAGACCAATATCCCCTGTCGGTTTAATCGGGAGACGGCCCTGCCGGCCCCTTCTATCAACGAGATTTTATCCAAGGAATCAAGATAGGCTCTCTCGTGAATCAGGGTGCCGTCTCGATCGAGGAAGACGGCATATCTCGGCCTGGCCAGTTGTGCAACCGCTGCTTCTATAACCATCTGCGGGGTAACGGAAACCATGCAACGATGATCAATCGGGCATTCCCGATAATAACAGGGAGAACAATCGACCTTGTTTTGGACCGTCCGGCCAAAACCGGCCGGAGCTGTTCTACGAGGGCTGGTCGGCCCAAAGATAGCGACGAACGGAATTCCCAGCGCAGACGCCACGTGCATCGGCCCGGAATCGTTGCTGATAAAGAGCCGACAAAGTGAGGTAAGCGCCATCATCTCACGAACGGTGGTCTTTCCGGCCAATATCAAAGAAGGCTGTTTCATGGCACGCCCGACCTGGGCCGCAAGAGAAACCTCCGCCGGACTTCCGAAAACAAGGATCGTGGCGCCATGAAGGGCTGCCAATTCATCGGCCACTGCGGCAAAACGCACAGGATCCCACTGCTTGGCGGAACCATACGCCGCTCCAGGGTGAACACCCACGAGCCGATCAAAACCATGAATCTGGTGGGCCCGTAATAAATCGGCCGCCGCATCACGCTCCGCGGACGTTACCGCTAAATAGGGGACATCCATTCTTGCCTTTTTATCGAACAGGCCCATCACGCTAAAAAACGTGTCTCGTTGGTGAAGCGTCTTGTCTCCTTTTTCAACACTCCTTGTTAAAAGAAATCGCCGACCGTCGGAAGCAATTCCCACCCTTTCCGGAATGCCTGCCATATAGGCAGTCGATGCCGCCCCAAAGGCGTTCTGCAAGAGAAGCGCCATCTCAAACCGCTCTTTCCTGAGTCTATCGATGAGTCGAAAAAAACCGATGCACCCCGAATGTTTTCCGGGATATTCATAAACGATGACCCGATTTACGTCGGGATGATGATCAAAAAGGGCAGCAACGGCCGGTTTCCCCAGCAACACAATTTCACTCTCGGGGAATCTTGCTCGAAGGGCCGAAAGCGCGGGCGTGGCCATCACGGCATCGCCAATCCAGTTCGGCATGCGCACCAGAATTTTTTTATACGATCGTTCCATATTAAAGAGAAGACTTCAAAGAAGACGGCTGTGTCTTCCATCTCCGATGCACCCAGAGCCAATGATCCGGGTAACGACGCACATAAGCTTCGATATGCTGGGTAAAGCGCGCAGTCGTGTGAATCATGTCTTGCTTCAGAGAGCCGCTTTTAACGGCATTCCATGCCTTTTCGATCACAATCCGATGCCCCCCCCCTTCCCGAACAATAAAAACCGGCAGCAGCGGGGCCCCCGTTCGAAGGGCCAGGATCGCCATTCCCTTATGGGTCGCGGCGGGCCTTCCGAAGTAAGTAACGAAGACAGCGTCCTCCTCCCTCGTATTCTGATCCAATAGCATCCCAACGGTGGCGTTTTCCTTGAGTAACCGCATCATCTCCGCCGCCGCCGTTACCTTATTCAACACGCAGGTTCCGCCCCTTTCGCGCCATCTTTGAACCAACCGATTCAAATAAGGATGATCCAGAGGACGGACAATGACATGCAATGGAAATCCGCGACAGGCGAATAACTGGGGAATCAGTTCCCAACTTCCAAAATGGGCCGTGTAAAGGAGCACCCCCTTCCCCTCCCCCCTTGCGGCAAGATAATGTTCAAACCCCTCGACCCGCACAAGGCTCGTAATCTCCGATGGCGGCCATCTCTGTACAGAGACAAATTCAGCGGCTGTCTTGCCCAAGTTTTTAAACGCTCCATACACGATAGCCCCTCGCTCCCGTTCACTCTTCTCGGCGCCAAAGGCAAGCTTTACATTATCCAGGGCGACTTTTCGATGGCGCCGATCGATCAGGTAATAAAGTGCCCCGAAAAGCGCGCCCGCCTTCACGGAAAAACGAAACGGAAGCAGTCGGAAAATCCCAACCAGGAGAATGGCCGCAATATATTGACCCGCCAAAATCGCCCTACCCATTTCCCCTCGCCAATAAGAGTGACTCCCATCGCTCCGATGCATCCCAAAATTGTACGGAAATTCTAACGGCCCACAGATTAAAATCTTTCGGCAGCAACTGTTTTATCTTAACCGCATCCTTCTCGGTCGTCACTGTCCATTTGACCCCGAGGGATTCCTTTCTCTCTTTGATCCGTACCATGTCTGATGGACGATAAGGGAAATGATCCTCAAAAATCAGCGTTTCTTTAAGATGCGCCCCCAGGCCGCTTAAGAGGGAGATAAAGGATGCGGGATTGCCAATTCCGCAGAACGACAAAACCGGCTGATGCATCAAATCAGAAAGAGGACAGATTTCGCCGCTGTTGATTGAAACCAAATCGGTCGCGACAAACCTGCTCTTCAAACAGGGCTGTCTAAACTCCTGAATTTTATCAAGCCATTCACAGGTATACGAGGGGTCTTCGACGCGTGTGAATACCACAAGATCGGCCCGCCGAATAGCGGAGAGCGGCTCGCGAAGGGGCCCTCTCGGAAGGAGAAGGCCATTTCCACACGGATCAAGGGCATCAATCAAAAGGAGATTTCGATCGCGATAAAGGGAGAGGCACTGAAAACCGTCATCCAGAATAATCATATCGATTGTAAAATGCGAAAGGAGAAAACGGCATCCGTCAAAACGATCCTTTGAAACGACCACCGGAACACCAACCAGCCGATTTGCCATCAGACAAGCCTCATCGCCAGCAGAGAAAACATCCGACAGGACCTCCTTTCCATCCGTCACCAGTAAAGGCGCCCCTTGATGGCTTCCTTTATAACCGCGACTGACAATGCCGACCGTGCATCCCTTCTCTTTCAACCGCTCCGCAAGAAAGAGGGTAAAAGGGGTTTTGCCCGTCCCCCCTACGGTTAGATTGCCAATACTGATCAGAGGGCAGGAGACCCGCCGCTTCGTCCGTGTTCCCTTTTCATAAAGTAAAATCCGAAGTCGGACTAAAAGCCCATACAGGCCGGCCAACAAGGTGAATGGGAATAAAATGATATCCGGCATACCACATGGCTGTTCCCATATCCATGCCCGTCCTTTTTTCCTCGTGGGGCCTACACCCATTTTGCAACCCGCTCAAAATTCCTTTCCACAGCCCCCCGATTGTCCACAACAACCTGATAGGCGGCCTCTCCCCTTTTCCTAGACTCCTCCGGATGTTGAAACAATGCGATCATCTTGCGACCCATGTCGGTGCCATCGGTCACTTCGATCCCTCCGCCCCCCTTTTTTAACTGATCTGCAATCTCCCTAAAATTATCCATAAACGGGCCGAAGAAAACCGGCTTTCCAAAAACCGCGGCTTCAAGGACATTATGTCCTCCTCGGGGAACCAGGCTCCCGCCAATAAAGATTAAATCGGAAATCAGATAAAGCCGATCGAGCTCTCCCATGGTATCAAGAAGCAGGATGGCGGGACGGCTGCCTTTCCATAACGTCCCCTCGCTTTTTCGATAGGAGGAATACCCTTTTTTCGTAACCCGCGACGCCACATCTTCCAGACGATTAAGGTGCCTGGGGGCGATCAGTACCACCAATGGGGAAAGGAAGGCGGTCAAAATCTCGCATGCCTCCAGAATCGCCTCCTCTTCCCCTTCGTGGGTACTTCCCGCAATGACCAGGATATCCGCTTCACGAAGACCCAATCCGGCACGCAATTTTCCCGCATCCTGACCTCCTGCGCCAGAGAGCGCCTGGTCATATTTCATGTTTCCGGTTCGCGCTACGCGGCAGGCCGGTGCCCCCAGATCGACGATCTTCTCAACATCCCGATCGGTCTGCATCAGAAAAAGAGAGACCTGTTCCAATACATGCGACAGGCAGGACCGGGCCAACCGATAACGCCGATAGGCCCCGTCTGAAATACGCCCATTGACTAAAACAGCAGGGATGTTTCGCTCGGAGAGAGACAGGAGGCAATTCGGCCAAATCTCCGTCTCGAGAAAGATAAAGAGCGACGGCGATACATTTTTAACAACTAATCGCGTAATCCAAATGAGGTCGAAAGGGAAATAGATAAAAAGATCAACCCCTTTGATTCTTTCTTTTGCCGCCGCCATGCCGGCGGGGGTTACCGTCGAGAAAACCAACGCCGCATCCGGATACGCATCACGGAGGCGCCGCATAAAAAGACCCGATGAAATCACCTCTCCGACAGAGACGGCATGAATCCAAAACACCTTTTTCCCCTGAAGGGGTTCAAAGAAACCGCTCGGATAGAGACCGCATCGCTGCGTAAAACCGCGGCGATACATCGGCTGGGTAACGGTGCGAAACAACAGATACAGCAGAAATAACGGGAGAGAAAGAGCCAGAACGACTTGATAGAGGATATAAAAAAAACGCTTCATCGGATAAGGGGCTATACCTCTTTTTGCCCTTCAATCTTGACCTCGGCATCCTTAAATTGCATCTGGTAGATTCTTTTATAGACCCCATCCCTGCGGATTAACTCTTCATGCCGCCCTACCTCAACAACCTGCCCCTTATCCAGAACGACAATGAAGGTCGCCTTCTGGATAGTGGAAAAGCGATGGGCAATGACAAACGTGGTCCGGTGTCTTACAAGGTTCATCATCGCCTTGCGAACCATAAACTCCGATTCCGCGTCAAGGGCAGAGGTCGCCTCGTCAAAGATCAAAATCGGGGGATCCTTCAGAAGCGCCCGAGCAATGGCCAGCCGCTGACGCTCTCCTCCAGAAAAGTTTTCCCCTCCCTTCTCAATCACGCTGTCATACCCTTCTGGCATTTTGCTGATAAAGAGATGGGCGTAGGCCGCCTCGGCCGCATCCATAATTTGTTGATCGGAAATCCCCTTCAGACCATAAGCGATATTCCACCGGATGGTGTGGTCAAACAAGACGACCTCCTGACTCACGATGCCGATATGCCTGCGCAGTGAGGGAAGGGTTATGTCCTGAATCGGAATGCCATCGATCAAAATCGTCCCATCTTCAGGCTCATAAAACCTCGGGATCAGGTTGACCAATGTGCTTTTGCCCGCCCCGCTGCTGCCGACGATGGCGACCATATCGCCCGGATTCGCCTTCAGGCTGACAGATGAGAGGGCCGCCCGCTTTGTCCCATCATAACGGAAAGAAACATCGCGAAACTCAACAGCGCCCTTTATGCTGTTGAGGGTCCGGTATCCTACGTCAATCTCCCGCTCATTTTTTTCATCCAGCGTCGCGTAGACCCGTTCCGCAGCGGCAAGGGCCTGCTGCAGGACGTTGTGCGCCGAACCTAAGCCCCGCAAAGGGGGATACATCATCATCGAGGCCGCCATGAAAGAGAAAAAGGCACCCGGCGTCATAGTGCCCGCCACCACCTGATAACCCCCATACCAGATAATCAATGCCGCCCCAATTCCTCCCACGGTCTCCATGACAGGAGAGGACGACTCGGATACCGCCGTCACCTTCATGACATTTTTAAAGTAGTTTCTATTCTTCTCGGAAAACCGCTCTGACTCAAAATCCTCCTTGCCGAACGCCTTGATAATCCGAATACCCGAAAAGGATTCCTGCATCAGGCCTGTCAGATCGCCCACCTTCTCCTGGCCCTCCCGTGCGATTCTGCGAAGCCGCCGTCCTAATCTCACAAGGGGATAAACTGTAAAGGGAATAATAAACGTTGCAAGGGACGCCAGATAGAAATTCTGGTAGAAGATAACGCCGGTCAGCGCAACCAGGGTCAGGGACTGTTGAATCACATCTTTTGCGACTGTAGAAACGGCCGTCTGCAACAGCCCAACGTCGTTGATCACGTGGGAGATGAGTCTGCCGGTGTGGTGTTTTGCATGGAAACCGACCGGCAACAGTAAGAGATGTTTGTAAAGGTCGGCCCGGATGTCCGAAATCAGTTTATGCCCCACATAGCGAATCAGGTAGACCTGGCCATAGCTGAAAATTCCTTTAAGGAATCCGATGACAAAGACCAATAGCGGAAGGACTATCAGCATGAAATGATCTTTCCGGATAAAGACATCATCCAGAATCGGACGGATCAACCACGCATAGGCCGCGGTCGCCAGAGCCACCATCACGCTGCAAAACAGGGCTGCGAATATATGGCGCCGATACGGCCTTAGACCGGAAAGCAATCTAAGATATAACTTCACAACGCCCCCTCGCGCTCCAGTCCCCGCGTCAGCGTCACCTCTTCCAGGAATTTAGAGATAATCGCTGCGGCGCGGTCTGAAGCGCCTGCACTTCCAAGACGGGCGGCCACGGACATTAATTCCTGCTTCATTTTCTCACGGGCGGCTCCGTCACCCAGCAACCGTTTGGCCTCTTCACAAATACGTTCAGGCCGGACCTCCTCCTGGACCAACTCCGGCACCAGGCGAGCCCCGGCGATAATGTTCACCAGGCCGATCGATTTAAGCCGGATTAACTTTCTGACAAGCCAGTAGGTCACCCACGATAATCTATAGACAATCACCATCGGTGTTTGGGCAATCGCCGCCTGCAACGTGGCCGTTCCGGACGCCACCACAATCAAATCAGAAACCGATAAAACCTGATCGATTTCCCCTTTCACGCAGCAAATTGGAAAATCGAAACCCTCTGACATAGCCCAAATGAGCCCCTCCGGCAGGTTCGGCGCAATCGGGACCAAAACCTGCAGGTTCGGCGTCTCCTTTGCCAGGAGCGCCGCGGAACGCAGCATGACCGGGAAGAGAGAAGCAACCTCGCCCTTCCGACTTCCAGGAAGAAGACCGATCGTCACCCCGGACGGGCTCAACCGCTTTGAAGCAAGATAGGCGGCCTTTTCTGCCGGTCCCATTTCAAAAGGAGATACTTGATCCAGAAGCGGATGGCCGACAAACTCGCAGGGAACGCCCGCCGCATCATAAATCCTCTTTTCAAATGGGAGAACCACCAGCATCTTATCGACCCACCTTCGAATCGCCTTTATGCGGTTTGGACGCCATGCCCAAATCTGGGGCCCGATATAATAGACCACCGGAATTCCAAGTTTTCTGGCCGACTTTGCAAGCCTTAAATTAAAGTCGGGATAGTCGATCAGAATCAGGAGGTCCACCCCTTCCCGAAGATGCGACAGGGCGCAGCGGTAAGCGGCCACAACCGACTTTAAATGAAGAAGCACCTCCACAATCCCAACGACGGCAAGCCGCCCCACATCAAACACCACATCCACTCCCGCCCGCCTCATGGCGTTGCCACCAAACCCGTAAATGTAAAGGGAGGGGAGCCGTTTAAAAAGGGCTTCGGCCAGTGCGCCTCCATGGAGGTCTCCCGATGCCTCCCCCGCAACAATCATAACCTTTAATGTCTTACGGGATCGCATATCTTGCCATAACAGAAAAGTGTAAAATTTGGCCGCACCTGTTTGTTAACCTTTTATCAGTTCCGCAATTTCCAAGGCCACGGCAAGGGCAGCCCTTCCTTCTTTTCCGGAAACGCCTGGAAAACACCTGGTTCCCACAGCCTGGATAAAAGAGAAAATCTCTTCCCGCAACGGCTCCCCTTTTTCAATCTCGATCTTCTTAACCGTAACTGCCGTAACGCCAGTCTCCCTCCGGGAAATGGTAAGCTCCTGCCCCCGATAGTCGAGCGAAAGATAGGTGTCTTGTTGAAAGATCCGAATCTTTCGCAACCGCTCGCTGGAGATGCGGCTTGCGGTGACGTTAGCGACACAGCCGTCTGAAAACGTAAGACGCGCGTTGGCAATATCAACTTGTGTGGAGAGAACGGGGACCCCCACCGCCCGTACCTCGACGATTGGAGACGGCGTCAATGACAGAATGATATCGATATCATGAATCATGAGGTCTAAAATGACATCCACATCCGTCCCCCGTTCCACAAACGGCCCCATGCGATGACACTCGATAAAACGGGCCAGGGCGATATGCTCCTTGAGCTTTCTGACCCCGGCGTTAAACCTCTCCACATGCCCGACCTGAAGGATTTTTCCCTTTGCCTCCGCAAGGGCAATCAGGTCATCCGCCTCGGCAAGCGTCGCCGTCATCGGTTTCTCCAGGAGAAGATCAACGCCCGCATCCAGCAAGGTTTTTGCCACATGGTAATGGGAAAAGGTCGGAACCACCACGCTGGCCGCGTCAATGACGCCGATCAGCGGAGCAATATCCGAAAAGGCAGTACAGTGATACATCTCGGCAATGGAGGCGGCCCGCTCATGATCGACATCCACCACGCCCACCAGTTCAACATCAGGAAGCTCTGAATAGATTTTGGCATGACGCTCCCCCAGAAATCCAACACCGATCACGGCCACCTTTATTTTTCCCATACTGTCTCCTCGGTATATCCAACGACGGCAATGTTCCGGGTCATCGCCTCGGCGAGGCATCGCTTTTTATCCATAAAGAGCGTCCGGCCCGCCTCGATGGCCAGGACCGACGCTAAAACCTCCCCCATCGCATGAATGGTGTCCGGGCCGACGGTGGGGAGATCAAACCGAACGTCCTGCTGCGGCTTCAAGACTTTTACAACAACAGCACCTCCTTTCCCAAACATTCCCCCTCTCCTGATAGCCGCATCGGTCCCTTCAATCGCCTCAACCGCGAGAATCACCCCCGCTTTCACCACCACACATTGACCGATATCGAGGGCCCCGACCTGTTTCGCCAAACGCCACCCAAAACGGACATCTGCCCTCTCTACCGTTGTCAGGGGTCGTGTCATCTCCCCTGCATCCGCCAGGAGGTCGGCAAGGTACGGTGTGGTATCTTTAATGGCGATTCCTTCTTTCGTCAGCTCCTGCGCGAACGCCCTCAATAAGGCATCATCCTTTTTATCGGAAAGGGAAGATAAGAGACGCAAGGTGCGTGGATCGGGACGCATATCAAAAAGACGGGTCTTTCGAATCCCCCCCGCCATCACCGCTTCAGAGATACCCGCCCCCCGAAAACAGGAGATCAGTTTTTCCATCTCTCCAGGATGGACCCAGACGATTTGATCTACCAGGTCGGATAGGGACGGCTCGGTCTCCCCCGTATGGGCGACGGCAATCACTGAAAGCCCGATCGCCCTTGCCTGTTCGGCAAAGATTAAGGGGAACCGGCCGTTGCCCGCAATCAAGCCGATCCTGTCTGTCATCGGCAAATTCCCCTTTTTGAATGCTCCACAAAGGCGATCAATGCCTCGACATCCGCCATATCTCCCCATTTCTCTCTCGCCTGTTTGGCCGCATCCTTCAAAATCAAGCCAGATCGGAAAAGGAGCTTATAGGTCCCCTTTAACGCCTCGACCTTCTCCGCGGAAAAACCGTGCCGCTTTAAACCAATCAGGTTGAGACCGTAGAGTTTGGCGCGGTTGCCCGCCACGCTGACAAACGGAGGAACATCCTGCGTGACAATAGCCCCGCCGCCAATCATGGCATACGCACCCACTTCGACGAATTGATGAACGCCGACCAGCCCCCCCAAAATGGCGTGATCTCCAATCACAATATGTCCGCCCAGGGTCGCCGCGTTGGCCATAATGATATGATCCCCGACGATACAATCGTGCGCCACATGGACATAGGCCATAAAAAAATTATGGTGGCCGATGACTGTCTGCCCCCTCCCCTGCCCTGTTCCGCGATGCAGCGTTACAGATTCCCGAAAGGTATTCCCATTTCCGATAATCAACTTCGTCGGCTCCCCTTTATATTTTAAATCCTGCGGGGCCATTCCCACCGAGGCAAAGGGGAAAAAGGTACACGCCTCTCCAATTTCCGTCCGGCCGGTGATCATCACGTGGGCCATCACCTTGGTCCCTTTTCCAATCTTGACACCCTCTTCAATAATCGCATAAGGGCCGATCTCGACGGTGGGGGCAAGTTCTGCCTTGGGGTGCACGATCGCGCTCGGGTGAATATTCACGCCTTTTCTCCCGAAACGGTTACCCGATCGGCATGGCCAACCATTGCCTTCAGTTCCGCCTCAGCCGCTAGTTTATCACCCACATACGCCGCGCCCTGCAACCTCCAGTAAGGCGGCCGTCCCTGAAGCACAGTCACCTCGATCCTCAATTGATCGCCAGGATAGACCGGCTTTCTGAATTTCGCCCGGTCAATACCAATAAAAAAAACAAGCTGGCCTTGATTCCCTTCTCCCGATTTTACCGCCAGAACCCCACCCACCTGCGCCATCGATTCGATAATTAACACCCCCGGCATAATTGGATGATTCGGGAAATGACCCTGGAAAAAAGGCTCATTGATGGTGACATTTTTTAACCCGACAATCTTTCTCCCAGCTTCAAACTCTAGGATGCGGTCGACCAGTAAAAAAGGATACCGATGCGGCAGAATGTTGAGGATCTCTCCAATATCCATTATTTCTTCCCCTCGTGACGTACTCCCTCTAATTGTGCAATCTTCGCTTCCAGTGATGCGATCAAACGGCGCAGGGCAGGAAGATGTAAAAAAGAGGCCTGCGCCTGCAACCAGGAATTGTGAGGAACGGCCGGAAATCCCGAAACCTTGCTCTTCGGCGCAATGTCTTTGGTCACCCCCGATCTCGCGCCGACCACCACCTGATCTCCGATCGTCACATGCCCCACCACGCCTGCCTGACCGGCCAGGATGACATGCTTTCCGATCTTGGCGCTCCCGGATATGCCAACCTGCGCCACAAGAATCGTATCTTCGCCGATGACGACGTTATGTCCAATCTGCACCAGGTTATCCACCTTGCTTCCCCTGCCGATCAGGGTGTTTCCCAACGTGGCCCGATCGACTGTGACATTGGCCCCCAACTCCACATCATCCTCAATGATTACCCCTCCCACCTGCGGAATCTTATGGTATCTCCCGTTGCGCGGCACAAAGCCAAAACCATCGCTTCCAATCACACACCCGCTATGGAGAATGACCCGCTGCCCAATTTTCACCCCTTCACGAATGGTTACATTGGGATAAACGACGGTCTCATCGCCGACCTCGCTCCCTGTCCCCACAAAAACCCCGGCGCCCAATTGCACCCGATCGCCCACCTTCACCCGATCTTCCAAAACCACAAAGGGACCTATCGCAACCCCCTCCCCCAGGACCACCTCATTGCCGATTGACGCCAACGGACTGACACCGGAGGGGGCGGGATATTTCGGGTGAAAAACCGACAGGAGCTGCGCGAATGCATAATAGGGATCATCCACCAGGATCAAATGTGGCCGAACGCCTCCGATCTCGTCTTTTACCAGAATCGCCGACGCGCGCGTAGTCGCAACCTTTTTCCCATACTTCGGATTGGCCAGAAACGTGATCTCTCCCGCTTTTGCGTCATCGATCGCAACCATGCCATGGATCCGGCAGGTCGGATCTCCGACAATCTTTCCACCCACCAAATCTGCAATTTCAGACAGCGATAATTCCATGCACCTCTTCCTCGTCCAGATACGTGGGAAACGCCTGCGTGCTTTTAAGCCTGCGCATCTGACTTATTTTGTCCGATCAAGCTGTTCGATAATCTTTATTGTCATATCGAAGGTTTCCTTGGCATAGACCACCCCGCCTCCCTCCGCGTTTTTATCAAAGACAAAGGAGTATCCCTCTTTTTCAGCAACCTGTTTGACCGCATCCTCCAGTTTTTTGTTAAAATCTCTCAAGGCCGAGGTTTTTTTCGCCTGCACTTCTTTGGTCAATTCGGCCGCTTTTTTCTGGTATTCAACCACCCTGTTCTGAAACTCCGATTCTTTGATCCTCTTGGCTTCGGCGGACAAAAGCGCCCCTTGCCGACCCAATTCCTCTTGCAGCTGCTTTAATTCGCCCTCCTCGAGGTCAATGATCTTCTGGCGGCTTCTGACATACTCTTCCATCGCCGTCTTCACCCGCTTTCCCTCCTTTGAACTTTCCAATACCTTCTGGGCGTCAATAAATCCCGCCTTCAAATCTTGCGCAAAGACCATGCCTCCCATCGACAACGATAAGACAAAAGTTATAACGGCCGACACCCTCTTCATGGTTCCTCCTTATATGTAGATAAGTGTATCTTCCTTAGAAAATGCATCCTCTTAAAATAACGTGCCGATCGAAAACTCGATCATCCGCGATCGCTCACCCTCTTTTGGCCTTAAATTGCGGGCCCATTCCAGACGGAGAGGCCCGATTGGCGATATCCAGCGAATTCCGAATCCCGCGCTCTGACGGAGCGAGGATAATCCAAGCGGTTGGGCATCGTCAAAGGCCTTGCCGTAGTCATAAAAAAGGAGCCCCTTGATGTTTGCCTCAGGGACCAAAGGAACAAGATATTCCGCGTTAAAGAAGAGCTGTTTGTTTCCGCCAAAGGCCTCTCCCTTGTCGGTCACAGGGCCTGCCTTTCCAAAATCAAATCCCCGAACGGTATTGATCCCACCGACAAAAAAGCGCTCCCCGGCAGGGAGCGTCTTCCCGCCAATACCCTTGGCATATCCCAGACGTCCATGGAGCGAGAAAACGTGATTCCTCCAGAGAGGAAAGAAACGGCTTGAATCGACCGTGGCCTTATAATAATCATTCTCTCCGCCCAGGAAGGTGCCCGCATACTCCAGGGAAATCGCATGCCGCATTCCCTCTTTGGGATCGTGAATGAAGTCGCGTGTATCTCTGGCGAGCGAAAGGCCAACCGAACTGGTAAGCGTTTCCCCCGCCTGGCTTTTAATTAGATCGGGGGCGCTGGTCTGTACGCCAAAAATATCAAGCGTCTGGCGGCTGTAACTCACACTGGCATGTAGATATTCACCAAACGATCGTCCAAAGGAAAGATCGCCTCCCTTGCGTCTTTCTTCGTAGGAGTTAAAATGGCGTACCTGAGTAAAGAGATCGATCATGCCATAAACAGGTTCTCCCAAAAGATAAGGCTCGCGAAACGTTAAACTATAGGTCTCCCGCCTCTCTCCCGTATCAATTCTAACCCGCAAGAGCTGACCCTTGCCAAACAGGTTTCCCTGTGTGATATCCATGGTCGCGATCAGCTTGTCGGTAGAGCTATAGCCGCCACCGATGCTAAAGGTCCCGGTCGATTTTTCTTTGACGTTGATATCAAGATCGACCCATCCTTTTTCGACCCGTCTCGGGTTTATTTCGATGCTCTCAAAAAAATTGAGGTTATTAAGCCGCTGGAAACTTCTCCGCAATAATTTTGTATCAACCGGCTCCTGTTCATTCAGACGAATCTCCCGGCGAATAACATGATCTCGCGTCTTGTCATTTCCGGAAATATGGATCTCCCGTACCTTCACCGTCTCTTCTTCCGTCACCTGAAAGATAATATCGACAAGATCACTATCTTCCCGAGGAGTAATTTGGGGAACGACGTTGGCGAACATATAGCCACGCTCACCGTACAGGTTGATTATATTCGTAATGTCATGACGGATCTCCCCACGATTAAATATCTCCCCTTCCTTGCTCTTGGTCACATCGGCCAATCGTTGATCATCAAAAACCGTATTCCCCTGATAACCGATCTTGCCTATTTTAAACTGCTTCCCTTCTTCCAGATGAAAGGTAATGTCAAACCACTTCCGATCGCTGCTCATTTGGACATTCGGACGGCTTATCTGAATTTTCAGATAACCATGATTCAAATAAAGTTCCCGGAGGCGCTGAATATCGGCATCCACCTCTTCCTGCTTGTAACGCCCCGAGTCGGTCAACCAGGACGTCAGCCAAAAATAGGAAGAGGTCTCAATCTGTTTTTTCAAGAACCGCTCCGTATAGATCCGATTCCCCAGAAAACGGATGTGACGGACATGCGTCTTTCCCCCTTCTTGAATCAGAAACGTGAGGATGGCCCGATTATCCGGTACGATCTGTGTCACCGGGACCACATCCGCATGATAAAAACCGGCCTCTTGATAAACCTTTTTTATGTTTTCAACATAGCCCGCTACCTCCTGCGCATCCAAAAAGGCCCCCATGCGGACCGAAACCTTTTCTTTTAACCTTTCTGTGATGATTTTTTCATTCCCTTCGTACCGCACCTCTAACAGAGTTGGTTTTTCGTGCACCACAAAATAGAGGGCCACCCCTCCTTCAAAACCTTCCGTCTCAACCTCCACACGATCAAAATAGCCGGTGCGATAGAGATTTTTTACCTCTTCTCGAACCTTACTCACAGAAAAAAGCTCTCCCTCTTGAAGGGTCAATCTGGCCAGGAGGATTGACTTGTCGATCCTTGAGTGTCCCCGTATGTCGACAAGTTTAACAACGATCTCTTTTCCCCCCGCACCGGCGATAGGAGAGAAGAAGAAAAAGAAGAGGAGGCCTAAAATGTGGTACCAGAGAGACAAGCGTTCTTTTTTCATAAAATCCGCTCATGCTAGCATTTTTAGGATAAGCCTGTAAATATTTTCCTTTACTTATCCGTTGTCTGTTGCCTAAAATAATCGCGAAATCGCATAAGGAATCCAGCATGAAAGAGATTAAGAACGATGGTTTCATAAAATCGCGCATCAAGGAAGCGGCATCCATTTTACGCCGTGGCGGGCTGGTGGCGTTCCCGACGGAAACGGTATACGGACTGGGGGCCAGGGTCTCTAACCGGTCCGCTGTCCGCCGTATTTTTGAGGTTAAAGGCCGGCCTCACGATAATCCCCTCATTGTTCATATCGCCTCATCCGACCAACTATCATCGCTCGTCTCTGCCATTCCTCCGGTCGCAAAGCGATTGATCGCGCTTTTCTGGCCTGGACCGTTAACATTAGTGTTCAAGCGGAGAGAGGAGGTCTCGTCCCTGGTGTCTGCCGGTTTGGATACCATTGCAATCCGCAGTCCGGACCATCCGATTGCCCAGGCATTGCTTGGCGAGCTTAATGAGGCGATTGCCGCTCCGAGCGCCAACCGTTCGGGACGCCCGAGCCCCACATCTTGTCAGCATGTCGCGCGGGAGTTGGGCAAGACCGTTGATTTTATTCTAGATGGCGGTCCCTGCCGGGTTGGATTGGAATCGACCGTGCTCGACCTCACTAAAAATCCCCCTTGCCTCCTTCGCCCCGGCGCTATTACGGCAGAGCGGCTCCGATCGGTGATCGGCGATCTCGGCACAATCGGGTCCGAACCGGCACGATCGCCCGGAATGCGGCACCGCCACTATGCCCCTGATTTCAAAGTGATTCTCGTTCCACCGCGAGACTTACAAACCGCCATGGGACAACTTTTAAACCCCAAAAAACGGTTAGGGGTTCTCTGCCGGCATAAAGGGCCGAAACCTGCGGGACTGGCCTATTATCGCCAGTTTGAGGGAAGCGCCGCCCTCTATGCCAGAAATCTTTTCTCCTCTTTTTATGAGGCGGAAGCGGCTAAGGTAGAAGTCCTCCTGGTCGAGGATGTGAAGCGACAAGGTTTTGGCGCGGCGATTATGGATCGCCTGGAACGGGCGGCCGGGAGAGAAATGTATATCACTACATTATGCGAAGATCAATAATTTGCGCTTCCAAGCAAGGCATCGTTATTTGCTCATTTCTGTCGCTTCAA
>SBBT01000056.1 GCA_005239595.1 Candidatus Troglogloeales bacterium
GTCTTTTATCGCTTACTGCGCTATAGTAACCAGTACGGTAAATCAATAGGTTTATCTAAACATAAGGAGGAAAAAATGATTAAACAATTGACTAAAAAAGAGTTCTTTAAAAAAATGGCCAGCGAAGGTTGGGGCTTGACATTTGGAGATATGCTACTCAGACCAAGGCGTTCAGGAGTAAAACCAGTTAATACTAATGTGTCCACAATGTTCTCAAGACGGGTACCTTTAAAAATACCCATTGTGAGCGCTGCTATGGATACGGTTACAGAAGCAACGATGGCTATTGAACTTGCTATGCTTGGTGGTTTAGGAGTAATCCATCGCGCACTTTCCCCAAAAGATCAGGCCAAGCAAGTTGCTCATGTTAAACTGCGGATGAATAACGGATTCATTAATTGTCCAATTACCATTAATCCCAAAACTTCAGTAAACAACGTGCTTAAAATGAAGACTGAAAAGGATTACTTGTTTGATACCTTTCCGGTTGTGGAGCATGATGGCAAACTGGTCGGCCTCTTAAACAAAAAACGATTTGATATGTGTATTGACAAGACAGTCCGAGTGGCCGATATCATGCTTAAGAGCGAAGAACTGATAACTGTCAAGAAAAAAATTTCTCTGGAAGCAGCATATCAGATCATGTTAGAAAAAAACGAGAAAGTATTACTGCTAATTGACGACAATGGTCTCTTGGCCGGCATATATACCTTTTCTGACATCAAACGCGACAAAAGCAAAGAATCTGTTACCTACAATATTGATAAAAACGGTCAATTATATGTAGGAGCTGCAATTGGTGTTGGTGAAGAAGCCTTGGAGCGGGCTGCATTGCTGGTAAAAAATGGTGTGGATGTTCTGGTAATTGATACAGCTCACGGAGATTCCGCAGAGGTCTACTCTACTCTCAAAACATTGAGAGGTTTATCACAATATGATGGAGTGGACATCGTGGCTGGAAACATTGCCGAAGGTGACGCAGCCAGAGCTTTAGCAGAGGCTGGAGCAGATGGAATTAAAATTGGAGTAGGGCCTGGTTCAATTTGCACTACTCGTATTATTACAGGAGTAGGTGTACCGCAAATTACTGCCATCTATGAATGCTGGGAAGCAATTAGAAGTTATAATATTCCGGTATGCGCAGATGGGGGTATTCGTGAACCAGGCGACATCTCTAAGGCCATTGCCGCAGGAGCAAGCAGTGTTATGCTGGGTAGTATTTTAGCTGGAACAGACCCAACTCCGGGAGATGTTATCGAAAAAGATGGTAAACAATTTAAAAGGTATCGAGGCATGGGGTCTTCAAGTGCCATGAAGGAAAGTGCGGCAGCAAGAGAACGATATCGCCAAGGGAGTATTGAAGTTAATAAAGTGGTCCCAGAAGGTGTTGATGTGGAAATTCCCTACAAGAGGAGTCTTTCTGATGTCGTTTATCGATATGTGGGCGGCTTACGGGCTAGCATGGGATATCTTGGAGCTACAACTATAGCTGAGTTGCAAGAAAAAGCGTGTTTTATTCGCCAGACCCCAGTTGGCTTAGCAGAGGCCTATCCACACATATTAACCCTCGGGGAAACATCAAGTCATAGGAAGGAGGTTTAACATGAAAGACTTCTTAAAAGAATATCCGCGTCTTGGTGTTATTGGCACCTATTGGGGCGATGAAGGAAAAGGTAAGGCCATCGATGTCTTAGCTGAATACTATGACATCGTAGTCCGTTTTTGCGGAGGCAATAATGCCGGACATTCAGTAGAAGTGGGTAATAAGGAATTCAAATTCCATTTATTACCCAGTGGTTTCGTTCGCAGTAAAACCTGCGTGCTTAGCCCAGGTGTTCTGTTTAATCTCCAGGCTTTTTTGGATGAAATTTCAGACAATAGCCCAAAAATTTCTGGTCAGCTACCGGAGATTTGGGTTGATGAAAGATGTCCGCTCTGGACACCGTATCATAAATTGTTTGAAACTTACTTAGAAAAGTCGCGTGAGGAAAATCCAATCGGAACTACTGGTCGCGCCATAGGCCCACTGAAAGGCTTTCATGATATGCGTGAAGGTCCGATTGTCGGACATTTGCGAAATGAAAAGGAGCTCACCAATACCTTAGAAAGGCTTTATTCAATTATGAGCCCGTGTATTTGGGGATTGGGTAATATTCCTAAACCTTCAGATGTCGCCAGAGATCTCATTAACCTGGTTCAAAAATCGGATCTGCTTAACATAATAATAGATACTGGAGCATATCTCTCTGAGGCTATTGACTGTGGTAAACGAATTCTCTTTGAGGGAACCCAAGCTACAGGCCTGTCAATTGAGGCAGGTACTTGGCCTTATGTTACCTCTACTTCGTCCATCGCGGCAGGTATTCCAATTGGCACCTTGCTTGCACCCGGGGATATTTCGGGAACTATTCTAACCATGAAGCTGTTTCCGACTCGAGTTGGGGAAGGTTATATGCCTGGCGAATTATCTAACCGAAAGGCAATTCAAAATTTCGTCGAGAAACATCCAGAATTGTTTCAGGAAGGCAATGCGCGAGAAAAATTCTTAGAGCA
>SBBT01000095.1 GCA_005239595.1 Candidatus Troglogloeales bacterium
CCGCCTCTGGCGGATGAAGTCCCCAGAGGTTTATCAAATATCCGCCATGTTTTGGCAACTGGTGTTTACGGTCTTGGAAGGAAAAACTGAGGCATTATAAATCATAAACCAGGCTTGACTCCCTGAAGGGGAATACCGTAATGAGAAACCATGGAATTTGAAACCGTTATCGGCTTGGAAGTTCATGCCCAGCTTTTAACAAAAAGCAAAATCTTCTGTTCCTGCTCCACCCAATTCGGCGCCAAACCGAATCAAAATACCTGCCCGGTTTGCCTGGGGCTTCCGGGAGTCTTGCCGGTCTTAAACAGACAGGTGGTCCATTATACCATCAAGGCGGGGCTCGCCTTGAACTGCGAAATCCAAAAGCGCTCCCTCTGGGCCCGTAAAAATTATTTTTACCCCGACCTTCCCAAAGGGTATCAAATTTCGCAATACGAAGAACCGATCTGCCTCCGGGGATATCTCGACATCTCCGTGGAGGGACACAAAAAAAGAATCGGCATCACGCGGATTCATATGGAAGAAGATGCCGGTAAACTTCTCCACGATTTTGGCGATTCCAACTTATCCCATGTCGATCTGAACCGGGCGGGGGTTCCGCTCATAGAAATTGTCAGCGAGCCGGATATGCGTTCATCTGCTGAGGCGGGAGAATATTTGCGACAACTCCGCGGCATCCTCCGCTACTGCGGTGTTTGCGACGGAAATATGGAGGAAGGGAGTCTCCGGTGCGACGCCAATGTTTCCATCCGCCCGGTAGGGGAGTCAAAGTTCGGCACCAAGGTGGAGCTTAAAAATATCAATTCTTTTCGCTATGTGGAAAAAGCGATCGACTATGAAGTGGAAAGACAAAAAAACGCCCTAGCTTCTGGAGAAAAAATTATCCAGGAAACCCGCCTGTGGGATTCCAGCCGTGAAGTGACCGAATCGATGCGCTCCAAGGAGGAAGCGCACGACTACCGCTATTTTCCCGATCCTGATCTCGTTCCCCTCCTGATTGACGAAGAGTGGATTTCGACCATCCGCAATGAATTGCCCGAACTGGCAATCGCCAAAGCGGAGCGGTTTACAGCCCAATACAAAATCCCCGAATATGACGCACAGGTTTTAACAACCGAAAAAGCGCTGGCTGATTATTTTGAACAGGCCGTCGGTTTTTGCAATCAACCCAAAAAAATTTCCAACTGGATCATGACCGAACTGTTAAGAGAGCTTAAAAATTCTGGGAAAGAAATTGGCGAATCGCCGGTCAAACCGAAAGAGCTGGCCCGTCTTGTCCAGTTGATTGAAGAGGGAACCATCAGCGGCAAGATTGCCAAAACAGTCTTTGAAGACATGGTGGGAACAGGCCAAAATCCTGACTTTATCATCAAAGAAAAAAACCTGGTGCAGGTTTCCGACACAGGAGCGATTGAAAAAGTGATTGATAAAGTCATCGCTGATAACCCCCAACAGTTAGCCCAATACAAAGCGGGGAAGGATAAGCTTTTTGGATTTTTTGTTGGACAGGTGATGAAGGAAATGAAGGGGCAGGGGAATCCGGCTCTTGTTAACGAATTGTTGAAGAAAAAATTATCATGAATTTCAAAACCATCGAATGGAAAAATAACACCGTTGTCATGCTCGATCAGCGAAAGCTTCCGACCGAGGAGGTTTATGTGACTTGCCGGACAGCCGAGGAAGTTGCTGAGGCGATTAAAATGATGGTGATCCGGGGCGCTCCCGCGATTGGCGTGGCGGGAGCCATGGGGCTAGCGTTGGGCGCCCTGGAAATCAAGACAGTTAACCCGGATGATTTTGTCCGCCAATTGCAAGCCAAAGCGGATATGCTCTTTAAAACCCGTCCAACCGCGGTGAATCTGCAATGGGGTTTAGAAAGGATGAAAAATTCCTGTAGGGGCGCGGTTACCGCGCCCGGGCGGGGAAACCCCGCCCCTACAATCCAACAATTAAAAAATATTCTGGTCACCGAAGCCCAAAAAATTCTGGAAGAAGACATCACCACCAACCGTTCGCTCGGATTCCATGGAGAAAAATTAATTAATGACGGCGATCGAGTTCTCACCCATTGCAATGCGGGGGCTCTGGCTTGCGGCGGATTTGGCACCGCTCTGGGAGTCCTCTATGCCGCTCAGGAAAAAGGAAAAAAGTTTGCTGTTTTTGCCGACGAAACCCGCCCTTTTCTTCAGGGATCAAGGCTCACCGCCTGGGAGTTGCAGAAAAACAACATTCCAGTCACCCTCATCACAGATAATATGGCAGGCTGGATGATGAAAAAGGGGGAAATCAAAAAAGTCATCGTGGGGGCCGACCGGATTGCCGCCAATGGCGATACCGCCAATAAAATAGGGACCTACAGCGTTGCCATTCTTGCCAGAGAACACAAAATCCCGTTCTATGTGGCCGCCCCTTTCTCGACGATTGATTTTAAAATCAAATCGGGAATTGAGATTCCCATTGAAGAACGTTCTCTCCTTGAAGTGACGCAACTCTTTAGTGGAAAAACAATCGCTCCGGAAGGAATTCAAATCAAAAATCCGGCCTTTGATGTCACCCCTCATCCCCTGATCACTGCGATTATTACAGAAAAGGGAATCATTGAAAAACCATTTGAGGAAAATTTGAAGAAATATTATTGTTAATTGAAAGCGAGTATTTGGCTTTGCCAGTGCGAGCGCAAGGGGCTTGGGGCCATCGGAGGCCCGCAATCTAACAGTGCGAACAACAACAAATGGGTCGACAAGGCCCCAATTACTATGGTCCAAAAAGTTTCTAAAATCTGGCTCGATGGAAAAATGGTCAACTGGGACGAGGCACAAGTCCATGTCTTGACCTATACCCTTCACTACGGCCTTGGTGTCTTCGAAGGGATCCGTTGTTATCAATGCGCCGACAGCAAAAGTGCTATTTTCAGATTGAAGGAACACATCAACCGGTTGTTCGATTCAGCCAAAATCAATCAGATCGATATTCCTTTTAAGCAGGATGAAATCAGGGAAGCTTGCAAGGAAACCTTGCGGGTCAACAAATTAAAAGAAGCCTATATTCGTCCGATTGTATTTATTGGCGATGGTGAAATGGGATTAGTTGCGTTTAAAAATCCAGTTCGGGTGGCCATCGCCGCCTGGCCTTGGGGGACTTACCTGGGAGACGAAGGGGTTAAAAATGGTATCCGCGCCAAAATTTCAAGTTACTCCCGCCATGGGGTTAATGCCTCCATGACCAAATCGAAAACCTGCGGCAGCTATATCAATTCCATTCTTGCTAAGAGGGAAGCTCTGCAGGCGGGGTATGAAGAAGCAATTATGATGGATAGCGACGGTTATCTGGCCGAAGCAACAGGAGAAAATATTTTTGTCGTCAAAAACAATGTGGTCCGCACGCCAGCAACCGGTTCATCGACTCTTATTGGAATCACCCGAGATTGTGTTTTAAGTCTTCTTAAGGAAGCAAGCCTTGCTGTCCGGGAAGAACCGATAACGCGCGATGAGGCTTATATTGCAGATGAAATATTTCTAACCGGCACCGCAGCTGAGATCACACCAATCCGGGAGGTGGACAACCGGACGATCGGATCAGGAAAACCGGGACCGATTACCAAAAAAATTCAGCGCTCCTACTTTGATATCATTAAGGGAAAAAACAACAAGTTTCAGGAATGGCTTGATTATGTCTGAGAAAGCGAACCGTCGAGCTTGGCCCGCGGTGAGCGCGGGGTTTGGGGCCTCGGAGGCCCGAAATAAAATAAAAACGAGTAGCAACAAACGGGGCGACGGGGCTCCAAGTTCTATGTTCTCCAGTGAAACGCAATGAAGAATACAATCCCCGCCTGAATTCCAGCCATAATATCATCCCCCACAATCCCCCATCCTCGCGGCAATTTGTTTTGGGCCCAGTTGGCCGGAAAAATTTTTATGGCGTCGAAGAAACGAAAAAAAAGAAAGCCGACAACCAATGATCCGACTGTATAGGGAATAAAAAGATAAGCGACAAGCTGTCCCGCCACTTCATCAATCACAATTTTCTGGCAATCTTTTTCGCCAAAAAGAATTTCAGCCTTGGAAGAAACAAAGATGGCGCCGAGAGTCATCAACAAGGCAACCGGGATCAAAAAAAGAGGCCCCCGGGAATGAAAACAATAATAAATCAAAACCCCCCAGAGGCTTCCGACAGTGCCGGGCATTAAAGGAACGTAACCGGCCCCCAGACCGGTGGCCAAAAACTTGATGAGTTTGTCTTTCATTTAATAAGAATCAGGTTGTGAGAAAAACATCAGCTCTTAAAGAGGAAGGAAGAATCGCTTCTTCAAGAGTGGAAGCAATTGCCGACTGTTGATTTTGAACCCCATTGCCAGCCAATTCAAACATCAGCTCCTTGGCATTGTCTTTCCCCTGGCGATCGGAATCAAAACCTTTGTCAGCCGATCCGGGAATATCGTTCAACGGAGCATCCAAACTGTTGGCCACGGTTTTGGTTTCCCCTTCATCAGCCTGCAAATCCCTGCCAGTGGCGGCCTGAGCACCAAGACGCAAAGAAGGAACAACGAGAGGTTGACCTCCGTTTTGCACTTCACCGGCAATCGCGGCATCAATCTGTTGCGAGGGATTTTGATTTGCATCAGCCAGAGGGGAAGAAAAAGCAGGGGAGGAACTACCCGGCAGCGCGGTCTCACCCTCGAAATCAATTCCTTCATGAGGGATTTCAGAATCAACCGTCATGGGAGACTCCTTATCAGGATCTTTAACCGATAAAGAAGCAGGAGACAAAACCTGATCCGCTTCAAGAGTTGTAGGTTGGGGTATCGGATGATTCACTGCTTGAGATGGAGTCAATCCTTTTGGAACATTTTCAGAGACAACGAAATCGACAGGAAGAACGAAAGTGGAATCGGCCGATAAATCAGAAGAATAAGGAAAAACTAAAAACTCCTCCTCTGTCTGTTTCTGAACAAGAGTCTGAGTTTCAACACTATTAACCGGTTG
Organism: Candidatus Troglogloeales bacterium; assembly: GCA_005239595.1. Taxonomy (GTDB): domain Bacteria; phylum Nitrospirota; class Nitrospiria; order SBBL01; family SBBT01; genus SBBT01. Next base: position 4,983 of record SBBT01000095.1, read on the forward strand.
AGGCAACTGTCCTTCTTCAACCGGGTCAACCGGCAAGGGCATGTCACTCTTTTCAACCGAATGTGTGTCGACTAAAACAACAGGAGAGGCTGACGCCTCAGATACCGGGACAGATTCGTTCGACTGACCGGTTATCTGAACGTCCACCGGTTCCTTATCTGTAGAAAGATCTGTAGAAATAATTTCCTTATCTTCGCAAACCGCAATCTCTTCATCGTCAAGAGGATCTTCTTCAACCAGAGCAACAGACGCTGTTTTTTGAGTTGGTGTTTTGTCTGCTTTCTTTTGAACAGGGAGAGAATTTTGCATTGTCGGATCTTCCGGGACAACTGGCGCCGTTTCAATAAGAGGCGCTTCAACAATGACCTCAACGGTTTCATCTCGAATGAATTCATTCAAAGATTGCACCAGCGCCTCTCCTCCCAGAGCTTCGGCCAGAACTTCCACTCTTTCTTCATGCTCCTGTAAAAATTCTTTTACCTGAGAGCTGACAAATGACTCGATCGGATCAGGAGTAACCGCCCGATAAAACTTCAGGGCATAAGGAGCCACTTTTTTCGCCAACCCTGCCACCACTTCTACCTGTTCCGGATAACGGTGCTTGACATAACCCAAAGCATCCGCCGCCATTTTTTCTGCGGGAGTTTGGACGACATAGTTATAGGCGTTGATGGCTTCTTTCTTTTTTTCTTCTACATACCGATCCGTTTTTTCGAGAATTTCAACTCCTTCGTCATAGAAAGGACGAAGGTAACTTTTGGCTGAATCGACAAGAGGCGAATACCAGCTTTTAAGTTCTTGAACTTGGGATTGAATGACAGGATCAGACACAAAACCTCCGAAAGTCCGAAAGTATTATCGGCTTATGTTAAAAAAAGTTGCTAGTTATTTTTCCCGATTCTTCGTCACAAGGCACTCGCACTCGAGTTTTCTAACACAGCGCGTCAAAGAAGGGAATAGAAAAAATAATTATTAAATAATGCCTCAGTTTTTCCTTCCAAGACCGTAAACACCAGTTGCCAAAACATGGCGGATATTTGATAAACCTCTGGGGACTTCATCCGCCAGAGGCGG
>SBBT01000233.1 GCA_005239595.1 Candidatus Troglogloeales bacterium
GCGGCTGATAGAAGTGCCCATGTATGCAGAGATAACGTTTCATCCATGAACCTCATCCATAAAAACGGCCTATTTTAGCATGTTATCGTCCATTCTGTCTCGCCAAACAGGATATTTCGCACTTCCTTATTAAAGATCGGAAGAAGAGGCGGTTTTCCTGCTGTTTTCCTGCGGGGCGGATTGCTTCTTAAGAAAGCCCTGTGCTATAAAAAGGCCTGTTTTTAAAGGGGGGTATGATTTTGGAACGACGGTCTGCCTCATGGATGAAAAAGGGTGACGCCGTTTTGATGGCCACGTATAATCGTTTCCCGCTGGTGTTAGAGAAGGGACAGGGCGCCACCATTGTCGACGTGGACGGGGAACGCTATCTCGATTTTGTCAGCGGCATTGCGGTAAATGCCCTTGGCCATTGCAATCCGCATCTTGTGAAGGTGATCACACAGCAGTCCAAATCGCTCTTTCATGTTTCCAACCTCTATTACAATGTTCCTCAAATTAAGCTCGCAGAGCTTCTGACTTCCCGTTCGTTTGCGGATCGGGCCTTCTTCTGTAACAGCGGGGCGGAGGCCAATGAGGCGGCCATTAAGCTGGCCAGAAAATATGCGAAGGCATCCCGCGGTGCAGATTGTTTCGAGATTATCGCAATGAACGGCGCCTTTCATGGCAGAACCTTGGCTGCCCTTTCCGCCACGGGTCAGGGAAAATACCAAAAAGGGTTTGAACCGCTTCTTCCCGGTTTTAGACATGTCCCCTTTGATGATCCAGAGGCGATCGAGGAGGCCATTACCGCAAGGACCGCCGCCGTTCTTCTGGAGCCGATTCAGGGCGAGGCGGGAGTCCGCATTCCCACCAAGGGATACTTGGCGCGTGTTCGCAAAATTTGCGACGCGCATCGGTTGGTACTTATTTTTGATGAAGTGCAAACTGGTATCGGGCGGACAGGCCGGCTTTTTGCCTACGAGCATGAGGGTGTGGCACCCGATATTATAACCCTGGCAAAAGGGCTTGGCGGAGGGGTTCCGATTGGGGCCATGCTGGCGACAGAGGCAGTGGCCCAGGCGTTTTCCCCCGGCAGCCACGCGTCGACTTTTGGAGGAAATCCGCTGGTCTGCGCGGCGGGAGTCGCTGTTTTGGGGCATCTTACGGAAAATTTTCTCAAAAAGGTTCGTGAACGCGGGGCGTATCCAATCGATCGCCTAGCGCAACTTCAAAAGAAAACCGATCTTATTAAAGAGGTCCGCGGCATGGGATTGCTGATTGGGGTGGACCTTGCCGTCCCTGCGCTTGACATCATCAAGCGGGGGCACCAAAAGAGTCTCCTCCTGAATCGGACCTCTGATTACACCCTTCGACTCATTCCGCCGCTGAATCTGCGAAAGGCAGAGGTGGATAAGATGATGACCCTTTTCACAGACATTCTCATGGAGTTTCCCGATGTCGAAACGAGACCTCCTAAGTCTTGATCCCATCTCGGCGGAAGAGATCGAGTGGCTTATTTTACGGGCGAAAGTCTATAAGAAGGGGGGCACCCTTCAACCGCTGAAGGGATATGCCGTTGGTCTTGCATTTGAAAAGGTCTCCACACGGACACGCGTCTCTTTCGAGGTGGCGATATTGCGGCTAGGCGGGCATCCAATCTTTCTCTCTTTTGATGATCTTCAGATCAAGCGGGGGGAACCGATTGCCGACACGGCCCGCGTTTTATCCGGTTACTTAAACGGCCTCGTCATTCGGACATACGAGCATGAAAAACTTCTGGCGTGGGGAGCATCTGCGACCGTTCCGGTGATCAATGGCCTAACCGACCGCCATCATCCCTGTCAGGCCCTCTCTGATCTCTTTACAATTTATGAAAGGAAGAAAAAGCTAAAGGGATTAAAACTTGCCTATATTGGGGATGGCAACAACGTTGCCCATTCCCTGCTGGAAGCAGGGGCGCGGGTTGGAATGAAGGTGGCTGTGGCCTCTCCAAAGGGGTTTGGCCCCGATCCGGAGATTGTCAAGAGCGCGGAAGAGATGGCCAAAAAACATGGCGGATCTGTTTCGGTAGAAGAAGACCCTTATTGGGCCGTCGAGGAAGCGGATATCGTTTATACCGATGTCTGGGTTTCCATGGGACAGGAGAAAGAAAAACAGAAACGGGAAAAACGATTTAAACCATACCAGATCAACCAAACACTCCTTGCATCTGCGAGGCCCGACTGCCTTGTGATGCACTGTCTTCCCGCCAACCGTGACGAGGAGATTACCTCTGACGTTATGGACGGTCCCCGCTCCATTATCTTTGAACAGGCTGAAAACCGCCTTCCCATGCATCAGGCCATTCTAGAAAGATGGATCGGTGCGCAAAAAGATTCAAAATAGCCTAAATTGGGCGTCCTAACTTCATCAGGCAGGTAAAATATCCTCCGAATGTCTATGGGCGTGCGATGTATACTTCCTTATTGATGATACTTTTCTTCCAGCTGTTGTTCTCCCCGGTTGCAGTCCCCTCTTTGGAGGCCGCCTCCCAGGTTGTCCAGAACGAAAACGTCCTACTTTCAAATACCAAAGAAACGATCACCTATTGGAAGCCGTTCGAAATTCTGCCGGGTGAAGAGCCAAAGGTGGCCGAAACCCATACTATTTTTAACCGGCTTTTGTTGGGATGGGAAGAAACACGCGTGGCCCCTGCCCTTCATGTGGTTCGATCGGATCAAGGGCCCTGGGCAGCCTCGTTGGACGATGGAACGATTCTGTTGAGCCGGGAGGCGATTGATGTCTGTTTCCGTGACGCCCAGGACGGAGGGGACGATCGTTTGGCGTTTGTCCTGGCGCATGAACTAGCCCATCAGCGGGCCGATCACCTCTGGCATCGCCGTTTCTTCCGCCTGGCAGGAGAGCAGCCGCCGCAGGTTCAGGGAAGAATGCTCGGCACGATGACGATGGATAAAATGGAAGTAGAAGGGCTTGAGGCAAAAGAAACGCAGGCTGACCGGGAAGGGTTGCTTTTGATGGCGATGGTTGGATTTGATCCTTCTCGCGTGATAGGAGATGAAAGCCGCTTTTTCTTAGATTGGGTCGAAAGTATCTGGGGGACGCCCTGCACAGAGAATGCAGGCAAAGACGATTGCAACAAGGCGAAAGACCGATTGTCCAGGGTGAAGGCCCACTGGGAGGATACTGTTCATCAATCGTTTCTTTTTGATCTCGGCATTCATGCCTATGTCGCGGGGAAATATAATCTGGCACGCCAATACTTTTCCGCCTACGGCCGACAATTCCCGAACCGGGAGATCCACAACAATATCGGCTTAACCTATATGGCCGAGGCCCTCTCTTTAAGAAAACAACTTGCGCAACAAGGGGAATACATTCACCCTGAATTTATCTATCCTGTTGTCCTAGAGGAGGAGATCGAAATTTACAAGGCGCAACCCCGTAGTCGGGGGGGGGAAACGCGCGGGCGCGGCAAACCAGACCTCCAGGAATTGAAGAAAGCGATGGAGGCCGATCTTCATGAAGCGGCCCTCTCTTTTGAGAGGGCCGTCAAGATGGATCCGTCCCATCGTCCGTCGTATGGGAACCTGGCTTCAGCTTATTTATTGGAAGGAAATGCCCCCCTTGCCTACGGCATCATTGCGGGAAACTACGTAAAACGTTTTGGAGAAGATGAAATGGCCTCCCTGTTTTTAGCGATCTCTGCCTACATCGGGGGGCAAACTGACAAGGCGCGTCTTTTATTCGACCGGGCCATTTTACGGGAAAGCGCCACCCCGTTGGCCCGGATCAACAGGGCGATCTATCTGGGTTTGATCGGTGATAAAGCGGGAGAGATGGCGGAGTGGAAGGTGGTGGCAGAGATCGGGAAGAAGTCGGGGGATGAAGCGTTGTTCCAGATGGCCCTTCGAAAAATGGGGAAAGAGGTTGCGTTGGCCAAATCACCACCCCCGGGGCCAGAGAAAATCTCAGGATATACGTCCGGCGAACGGATAGCGGTCCCGCTGATGAATCAGTCCGGGGCGGTATGGGTTGGCGGGGAGCAGATTTTTATCTCTCGATGGAAAGAGGGGAAGATGGCGGTTCATGCCAATCGAACGATTTTGGCCCTTTGGCAGGAAAAGGGAGAGGTGGCGACGGCGGCTGGCGTCCGCATTGGGGATGACGCCGCAAAACTTGGGAGGATTTATGGTATCCCTCAACGGAAAATCAGCACGATTCATGGAGAATATCGTGCGTACGATCAATCGCATATTGCGTTTCGGATCGAAAAGAACAAGGTGGCAGGCTGGGCCCTTTATTAAGATGGCGAACAAATTGGTTCTCATCGGCTTCCTATGGGTCATGGCGTCTTTTCCCGTGGGCGCAGCCGAGGTTTCAGATCGCGGCATCGGACTTTCCGAGAGAGAGACGGGAAACGTGGCGATGGGAAACTTCTGGGCGTTGTTGATCGGCATTGACGATTATGATCATTGGCCAAAACTCTCCACGGCGATCAACGATACTCTTGCCGTACAAGAGGTGTTGAAGGGACGCTATGGGTTCTCTCCCCAGCGGATCAAACGCCTTTCCAACAAAGAGGCGACGCGCCAGGGCATCATTGATGCCTTTGAATGGCTGATCAACGAGGTCGGTCAGCAGGATAATGTCCTGATCTATTACGCAGGCCACGGCGAGTTGGACAAGGTGACCGGCTACTGGGTCCCCTCCGAGGCGCGTACCGACAAAAAAGGGGCTTATGTGAGCAATTCCACCATTCGGGATTATATTGGTGTGATTGAGGCAAAACATATCTACCTGGTGGTGGATTCCTGTTTTTCAGGGAGCCTTTTTGCCGGCATCACCCGGTCGAAGCAGCCGCAAGAGATTACGGGGCGATACTATCAGGAGGTCTATGATCGGATCAGTCGGCAGGGGCTGACCTCCGGCGGAACGGAACCGGTGAGCGATGAAGGGTATGAGGGGCATAGTATTTTTTCCTACTATTTTCTAAAGGCCCTGCGTGAGAATAAAGACCCCTATATGACCGCGACCTCCCTGTTTGATCGCATTGCCGTTCCTGTTGCGAACAATTCCAGGCAGACGCCAGTCAGCCGAGCGATCAAAGATGTTCGGGATGAAGGGGGCGAGTTTCTCTTTGCCCTGGCGTCAGGGACGGCGTCAGAAACGGTCAGCGATCAAAGACCTCTTCCTCCGGAGATGCCCCCTCGTCCCGATCTCCTCCCCGATGTTTCGGAAGCCCATCCGACAATGGGCATCCAAAAAATTCCACCGAAACATATTAAGATTATCGGATCCCCTGACAGGCTTAATCCAAATCGGACGCTTGTCCTCGTTTCTGGTAAGAACCCGCCTGAAATCAAGGCGGTGGTTGGGCGTGTGCTGATGGAAAAATTGGGGCCTTATGGCGTCCGTGTCATGTCGGATACCATGCTCGGCAAGAAAGAGATGGATCATTTAAGGCAAGCGGTCCGGCAGAAAAAAGGACTTGCCAAAATCAGGGATAACGCCGATACCCTTTTATGGGTTTTCCCGGAGATCCGTACCAGTCACGTCAAATTAGAAGGCCTGGTTTCTTGTGTAGTCGATGCCGACGTGGAGGCAATTTCAGTGGAGACCGGACAGGTCGTTGCCCACCGAACTTTCCAAAATATCCGGGGGTTTTCCGCCAACCGAAAGCGGGGCTGTTTTGTGGCGCTTACAAATTTAGGAAGGGAAATCGGGGCGGCCATTATTGAACGATTGGATCATCGGTAGGAGAGGGGCTGGCGGTACAGCTTCATTCTGAACATGGGCTCCCTTGCTTCCCAGGGTGATGAGGCACTTGCTCGACAAGCGGCCAATGGGAATCCCGTCGCCCGTGAGGCGATCTCCCGCCTTGCCCATCCTTTGATCCAAAAACAAACCGAGCGATTTTGCAAGCGCTTCTGCTACAACAATCATTTCCATTTCCGCTGTCCCCTCTTTCCAGATTGGGGGCTCAAAGAGAAGGACGCGCCGCTTTGTGATTGGGGCAATCATAGTTATACCTGGATGCTGGAAGACTTAACCGGCCCGGAACGCCTCAAGACATTTTCCGGAGAGCGGCTCTCCTCCTATTTCCATGCGATTGTTCACTCGCTTCCATTTTACGAACGATGGAAAGATTCCCGTTTTGGACGGAGGGTTCGCATTCCTCCCTATATTCAATGTATCGCCCCGCTGGCGGGTAAAATCTTCTTATGGATGGTCGATCAGCAATCCGTCGGGTGGATGGCGCAGCAGACCCATCTGGCCTATGAGAAGGTAGAGGCCATCGCGGGGCACATCATTGATGAGCTGACAGAACGGGGGAAACTGTATCTCTTAAATTCCCCGAGGGCGACGTCTCTGACCGTGGAGGAAGAGGAAGGAGAGGATTGCCAGCGGGACCTGCCCGATTCTTCCTGGGATCCCGCTGAAGAAGAAGCGGCCCGGAAGATGCGCGAAGGGAGGAAACAACTGACTGCGATTGAAAACTTTGTCCTGGATAAAATGGTGGGAGAAGACTGCAGTGCGGCCGTTATTCTTGCCGCACTGGCCCGCGTGGGGATTAGCATTAAGGAGGGGGTTTTGCCCGAGAAGACCAATGAACAACAGCTCCATTATTTTAAACGACGGGCGCTGGCCAAGTTGGCACGGGTATCAGGACTTAGTTAAACCGATCCGGTTTCTGGATTTCAAATGGGCCACCATTTGGCGTCTTATCTTTGGTAAGAGAGAATAGGAGGCACCATGAATCATCCGGAGGCAACATTGTTGGCAGCCTATGCGGAGTCGCCGCATCGGACGGCCTATCCAGAGGTAAGGTGGCATCTGGTCAGCTGTCCTGAATGTCGAGGCCATATTTCGTCGTTACAGTTGGTCATCCGCCAGATTCAGACCGATCCTTCTGCTAAATACCATAGACGAGAGGTTGAGACGGGGAAACATCTCACAGGTGAGCATCTTACTGAAGTTGTGATTTCCGATTATCTGGAGGGGAAGGACGAAAACAGGGCAGAGATTCGGCAACATCTTGCCTCGTGCGGCTACTGCGCTGGGGGTGCGCTTCATTTTGCGGTGGAAAGCGCTGGGACGCATGAAGCCAAACTGGCTGGAAAGACGGCTATGTGGGACAGGCCATTTCAGCTATTGAGGAAAATATTATCATGGCGGGCGCCGATTTGGGCGCCGGCAGGGGCGTTGGCAGCGATGGCCCTTTTTGTTATGATACTCGCACGGGATAAAACGGTCATCGTTGTTTCGTATCAGGACCGGCCCGAAATGGTCTTTACCTCAAAGAAAGGGGAGCTTCCGGGAATCGGCTTTTTTGAAGGGGCGCGGAAAAAGCATCTCCCTTATAAAGGTGTAAGGGTCTCTATACGAAATGGCCGCAACCTCTATATCACGTGGCCTGAAGTAAAAAGTGCCCGCCGTTATGAGGTTAAGCTTTATGCATGGCAGGACGGGGTTCGCACCCTGGTTGGACAAGCCGGGACATCGGGGAAGAGAGAGGTATCGCTGCCGGTAGCCGGTTTTGTCCCCGGAAGGCGATACGAGTGGGAACTCTCCGGCATGACGGAGGATGAGCAAAGCTTCCTGGCGCGCGGAGGGCTGGTTGTCGGTACCAATGACTAATCGTCTGTAGGTCACTTTAAAGGAAGGAGGCGGAAAATGAAAACATGGGTGTATGCGTTGGTTGCGGTTTACCTCGGTTTGGCGGGTTGTGCTGGCAAGCCGAAGATTATGGATGTTCCTGCCGACATGGCTGCTCCGGACGAGAATTTGATCTGGAGTTCAGAGGCCAGACGGCCTGGCTGGACGCTCGAGGAGCCGGCAACGGAGAACGGGATGATGCGTTTTGTTGGCCTATCCGGAAACTATGCCACGGAGCAGGACGGCCGTGACGATGCCCGGCGAAACTCCATCAGCAGCGTCGTTAGCTACACGGGGACCTTAGTCAGAAATAAGTTTGAACGGGCGAGGGTCAGCTTTGGCCTAGATAGCAGCGTGGTCGATCCGACGACCAGCGCGCGGGATTTTGAAAGACAGCTTGCCGTCAACGTGGCAAAACAGGTAAAGGCGAAAAATTGGTATATCGAAAAATGGAAGATGCCGACCGGTGTGGCTTATCGCGTCTTTTTATTGGCCGAAGTGCCGCAGGCTGCCGTTGATGAAACGGTAAAGGGAACGGCCCGGGATATGGCGAAAAAAGCGGAACAGCAGGCAAAAGAGGCGGCGGACGAAATCGCAAAGAAACAGGCAGAAAAGGCCGCCGCGTTCTGGAAGCAGATGCAAGAACAAGGCTTGCTGGAATAGTGTCGTAAACCGCCCTCTTCCATGAGGGCGGTTACGATCGACAGGAGAAGCGCCATGCAGAAGAAGCGGCTTTTTAAGCTGATCGGCGGGGTAATGGCCGCAGGCGCACTTTTTGGATGCGCGGGCGCCAGGGTGCCGGCCGCTTCCACCCTTTCAGTTGGAAGTGCGGATTGTACGCCTGTGACGTATCATAAAATCGCCGCATCGGCGGCATCCCGCCCCGATTGGATTTTAACCGTCCCTCCCGATAAAGAAGGCCGGCATTTCCTGATCGGCATCTCGGGATACCATGCGACAGAGCAAGAGGGAAGGAGCGAGGCGATCCGGTATGCCAGGGCGGAATTTGCACGATATATCGGTGTTCAGGTGGCCGAACTGGAGGAATATGCCTCCGCCATTTATGGGAAGGCGAGCGGCGTCCTTGACCCTACGATATCGGGGAAAAGCCAATCATCCCAGGAGACCAATGAGCTGGTCAGTCGCGTCAAACCGAAAGAGTGGTATTTTGAGAAGCAACAGGGAGTCTGCCGGGGACAGGAGAGTGGGGTTGCCTATCAATACTTTGTCCTGGCCGATGTGCCGGTGGAAGAGTATGAAAAGGTTCAGGCCGAAAAGGAGAACAGAAGGATCAAAAAGGAGGCGGAACTTGCCAGGGAAGAGGAGCGGATCGAAAAGGAGATAAAAGATCTGGCCGCATCTCACCAAACGGCGCTCCTGGAAGCGGAGGCGCTGCTGGCAAAGGGAGATCCAATGTTGGCATTGGCACTCTTACAGGCTGATTGGAGCCGCCTCTATGACGCGGAGAGAGGGCTTCAAGCAAAGGGATCCGGCGGGCTGGAACAGATCCATTCGATGCAGCGGGATATTCCGATCAGGGTGGGCCGCGTTCAATCGGCGTTGCTGGTTGATCCCGGTCGCACAGGGATATCGATTTCCGAAGGAGAGTCGGGAATCATCGAGATTCCTGCATGGGTCTGGTATCAACAAGAGGGTCAGGTATTCCCGTTATCCGGTATTCCGCTGTTACTGGAAGGAGGCGAGGGGCTTGTCGCCCATGGCAAGAGCGATTCGGAGGGAAGGGTTGTCTTCTCGGTAAAAGGAATAATACCGGGAGAGTATACTATCATGATCGATCCGCAGGCGTTTCCGCTGGTCTATGTTCGGGATGTGATGGCCAAGGTCGGCGCCACGCTCTCTGTCTCGGGATATACCCCGGACATGGCGGGGGCAGCGAAGGCTGCAACCTTGCAGCTTTTCGCCGGGCCTTCTCTAAAGCCGCTTCCGGCAACCCATGTCGTGATGGGATCGGTCCGCTATGGCGAGACACGGCTCGGAAGCGAGTTTGGAAAACGACTGGAATCTTTGATCGAGAGCGAAGCCGTTAAGGTTCCACAGGTTGTCTTAATCCGGCGTCAGGCCACGAGGGGACTCGATGCTCTAGCGAAGGCCGATAAAGCCCGCTCCATCGGCATGGCCGATCGCCAGATCACGCCCCAGATCATGCCGATGAACTCGCCGGCGATGCAGGCAGAGATGGATGGGGCAGAAGCGGCCCTGGAGGCAAATTTCTCGTTGGAAGGAGACGCGGTTGTTATCAGTTTAAAGCTCGTTCAATCCAGGACCGGCCGAATCGTTTCGGCATCGCGTGCCAAAATTGACCGAGGCCTGATACCGGCTGATCTTCAATTACTCCCCCCATCTCGGCCAGACCTTCTGGCCCCTGTTTCTGCTGACTTGCCGGGGGCGATCCATCTGGAATTAACCACACAGCGCGCGGATGGGAGCACGTTTGCCGCGGGGGAGAAAATGGAATATTACCTTTCTACAAACCGGGATGCCTATCTGCTCCTTCTTTATGAGGATGCGGCGCGCCATCTGATCCAGCTTTATCCCAATGATCGATCGGGAAACGGCTTCCAGAAGGCGGACGATTACATCAAAATTCCAAACGAGGCCGCATCGTACGATTTTACGGTGATGTCCCCCTTTGGGGTGGAGCAGGTCTTTGCCTTCGCAGCCACCTCCCCCTTTCCCATCCTTTCTAGCCGGGAGTTGGCCAGCGGCCTAAAAGTCCTGGAACAGAGCCTTCCTGAAGTGGCCGCAAAACTGCGCGCCTATGGCCGACAGCCGGGTGTGGCGTATGGAGAGGCCAATGTCGTGGTCACCACCGTCAAGGAGTAACCAATAACAGATGGATTCTACAGCGGAAGGCGACAGAAAACCTGCTGGCGGGACAAGATCATTTGACGCATCTCTATCCCCTTATCGATAGACCTCTTTCCTGTGGCCGATTTTCTCGATGATTCCCGTGTGTTCGGTCGTCAATGGAGTAAATAACGCGGGAGGGAACAACGTACAGCACTGACCTTGCGGGTGGATATCCCTAAGACAAAACCCATGAGGATTAAACGGTCTACAGAAGCCCTGCGACGGGCATACTGACCCAACAGGCCGACCGGGTTGTAGGTCCGTGTCCAGGGCATGGAAAGCTCGATATTCCCCAAGTCGGTCAAAAGATGTCGCGTGTAGAAGCCCTTTCGGCGACCTGGCATTTCCTCGGCCCGTGCCTGTTCCAAATAAACCCATCGGCTTGCATCCGTTGCCCCAGGATGGCTTTTAATGCCTGGCGTGCCGAATCACGATAATCGCCTTCCCAGGAATCCGGAGAAAAATGCTTGATCTCTTTATAGGCTTTCTTTACGCTGGTCATCGTTGTTGTCGCTAACAACATGGGGTACCTCCTCTCGGGTTAACGTCCAATCAACTGGCTCGTTACGGTACCCCATTCCTTTCCCCTGACACAAAATATGATACGCTACCTTGAAAAATGATAGGGTATGGCAATTGATCATCAGGAATGTTAAAGTGGGGGCCGATGTGTGTATGATAGGTCCCTGAC
>SBBT01000044.1 GCA_005239595.1 Candidatus Troglogloeales bacterium
GTCCTGCACCAAGCCGATTACAGGAAGTGGCTGCGGTATTATCTCGATTTTCGTGGCAAATACCCCCTCCCTGATTCTCGATCGGAACAGGTGCGTTTGTTCATCCGGAAACTGCAGGAAAAGAAACAAACTCCAAAACAACAGAGACAGGCTGCGCATGCATTATCTCTTTTCTTTGAGTTACAGCCTTGGAAGAGACCCCTTTCGAAACAACCGAACGGTTTTGTCGGCAACCAACCTCTACCCACCCCCTCCCTAACCCTACCCGATCAAGGGGGAGGGAAGGTGTCGGTCCTGGATTCCCGCTTGATGCATGGGGGAATGACGGCGGGGCGTTCGCCTCTCCCCACCTCCACTCCCTCATTGAAGCAAGAGGTGCAAAGTCAGCCCCGCACCTCACGGGAAAGAGAAAAAGAGACTGGGTCTGAACAAAGAAACCCAAACCGTTTTAATGATTGGGGTTGCCTCAAAAAATCCAATTCCTTGGCATGGGACAATGTTATTAACCATCTTGCCGCGGAGATTAAACTGCGACACTATTCCCGAAAAACCTTAAAGGCCTATGCGGATTGGAATCGAAAATTCCAACGTTACCTGCGCGACAAGCCGCCGGATACGTTGTCTGCAGAGGATGTGAAACTTTATCTCACCTTTCTTGCCGTGAGGGCGAAGGTATCCGCGTCAACGCAAAATCAGGCGTTCAACGCCTTGCTCTTTCTGTTCAGACATATTCTAAAAAAAGATTTTGGCGATCATAAGGACATTCCCCGCGCAAAGAAACCAAAATATATCCCACGGTTCTTTCCCGAAAGGAAATAGACAGTGTAATAAAACATTTGGAGCATCCATATAATCTCGTCGTCAAGCTCTTGTACGGCTGCGGACTCCGTCTCTTTGAAAGCGTGACATTGCGTGTGAAGAACTTTAATTTCGACGCCGGTATCCTGACAGTCCATGGAAAGGGAGATAAAGACCGAACCGTGCCGATTCCACAGGCAATCACGTCGGAGTTGACCGCGCAGCTTGAAGTCGTAAAAAAACAGTACGATGCGGATGTGGCGGCCGGGTTCGCAGGCGTATTTCTTGACGATCAACTCGAAAGGAAATATCCGAATGCCGCAAAGCAGTTTATCTGGCAATGGTTGTTTCCACAGCCATCACTGACGTTTGTGGAAGATTCAAATGAGCGGCGACGGTACCATCTTCATGATACACACGTACAGCAAGCGCTGTATGAGGCGGTCCGACGAGCAAGGCTCACGAAACGGGTTACCTCACACACGTTCCGTCACTCGTATGCCACCCATCTTTTGCAAGCCAATTACGATATCCGCACCATTCAGACACTCCTGGAGCATTCGGACGTGAGAACAACAATGATTTACACCCACTGCGTGCCCAGCAAGACGATAAAAGAATTAAAAAGTCCGCTCGATTTTTAAAGGCTATCAACTTAACACACATCGTGGGCTAATCGCTAAACGCAGATACAAGTTGATACAAGAAATTTTAGGCCAGTAACCATTGGTAGCTCAGGCCCAGATCATGTGAAAGCCGGTAAGCGGGCTGCCGTTGATAGACCCCCTGCAATGGCCACTTCTGTGCGAATCCGTTTTAGCGACTTTTGTTTCCCACACGATTTGTTTTGGCATCGGACATACCCCCGCTTCGTGCGATTTACCTTGAATGAACCACAAAAAACACACTTTTTGCCCTTCAAAAAGTTGGCCGCGTACCCAAAAACATTGTTTCGCCCTGTAACCATACTGGAATTCCGCAAAAAGACGCGTCGCACCCGCAATCAGTTTCTTCTTCCACAGCCCAATCTGGATCGGATGCACCCCATATTCAGGCAAAAGCTCCGATAATGTCCAAGCCTCCCTTAATGCCTCTAACACCCCTTTTACCTTAAATCCGTTCGGCTGATTCTTCTTGATCCCCATCTGGACTTCTCCTTAAAAACCACCCTATGTTGACGGCTTTTTACTACCCAGTTATTGGGGTCCACTATCAGCTTTCCACTTCGGTTAAAACCTCTTCAAAAATAGCAAGACCGGCGTCGGCCTCAGAAGGCTTCAGGATCAACGGCGGGACGAATCTTATGACGCTTTGGCCGCATCCCAAAATCAGGAGGCCCTTCTCAAAGCAGCGTCGGATAATTTTATCCCTTTCCACAATGGCCATCGCCTTGGTTTCACGGTCCGAGACAATCTCAATCCCAATCATAAGACCCAATCCCCTGACGTCGCCGATCAGACGATGGGACTTCTGAAGGAATCGAAGCCGGTTTAGCATCCGTTCCCCCATCTGTTCGGCGTTTTGAATCAGGCCACTCTCCAAAAGATCCAGAGTGGCAAGCGCCGCCTCGCAGGCAACCGGATTTCCTCCGAAGGTACTCGCATGCGCGCCAGGCCCCCAATTCATCAGTGACGCATTGGAAATCATCGCCCCAATCGGAAGTCCGGAGGCAAGCCCTTTCGCCAAAAGCATCACATCGGGAGAAAGCTGGAAATGTTCCGAGGCGAACATTTTTCCGGTTCGTCCCAATCCGGTCTGAATCTCGTCCACCACCAACAAAATTCCAAATTCACGCGCTACGTCCGACAACAACTTAAAAAACCGCCTGGGAGGAACAATATACCCCCCTTCTCCCTGAATCGGCTCGACAAAAATAGCCGCCACCTCTTCAGGGGCAACCAGTTGTTGGAAAGCGACATTGCGAATCCAATCGATGGGGTAAAGATCGCTCTCTTCAGGCCGCACACCGACAGGCGGGCGATAGGGATTCGGATAGGGGGCGTGGATGACGCCAGGGATGTAGGGTGCAAAACCTCTTCGATGAACGGTCTTGCTAGCCGTCAGGGAGAGGGCCCCCATGCTCCGGCCATGAAAACAACCGATAAACGCAAGATAATAGGGACGCCTGGCATGGTAGCGTGTCAGCTTCATCGCGGCCTCAGTCGCCTCGGTCCCGGAGTTAGTAAAAAAGACCTTCTTCTCTCTATGGCCTGGCGCAATCTTCACAAGCCGCTCGGCAAGAAGAATTTCGGAGGGATAATAGAAATCGGTGCCCGACATATGGATTAAGCGTTTTGCTTGAGCCGCGATCGCCCTTCTCACTTTCGGATGGCAATGTCCCGTTGCGGTCACCGCAATTCCCGATGTGAAATCGAGATACCGGTTTCCATCAACATCGGTTACCCTACATCCCCGCGCCGATTCAACGACCAACGGATATTGGCGCGTGTACGAAGGAGAGATGACGGCCCGATCACGATCAACCCACTTTTGCGTCTTTACACACGGAAACGTTGGCTTCAAGAGCAGGCCCCTTTTTTCTTTAAAGATACCGGTTTCCAAAAGGCCACAGATACGCCAATCGTAGCCTTAAAGACCGGAAGCCTTATCAAGGTTTTTGACCTCTTCGATATTTCTGGCATTGGTAATATCGGCCGCCGTCAAGTCGGCTCCCTCAAGATCCGCATAGGCCAAATCCGTCTCTCTTAAGTCAGCCCTTTCCATCTTGGCTCTAATCAGACAGGACTCTTTTAAGCTCGCCCACCGAAGATTCGCGCCTGTGACATTTGCCTCCATCAGATTAGCCTTGTTTAGGTTGCTCCCTGTCAGGTTGGCCTCGCTTAGGTTAGCCCGGGTCAACGTCGCCCATCGTAAATTGGCCTCACTGATATTGGCGCGACTTAGATTGGCCTCATTGAGATTAATCCCCCGCAGACAAGTCCCTCTCATGTAGGCCTCGCTCAAGTTGACCCCCTCTAAATTAGTCCCTGTTACGTCGCTCCTGCTTAAATTCGCCCTTTCCATGTTAGCCCCACTTAAATCGGTCTCGTCAAAGTTTGCCCCAATCAAATTCGCCGCAATGAGGCAGACCCCCTTCAGTAAAGCCCTGCTTAGGTTGGCCGACACCAGGTTAGCTTCCGTCAGGTTGGCTTCCATCAGATTTGCCCCCCTTAGATCCGCCTCCATGAGATTGCTCCCGGTTAAATTGGTCCCCCTCAAGTCAACGGTTGTCATTTTGGCACCTTTGAAGTTTAGGTTCGACAGATCTAAATTGCGTAAATCCTTTCCCGCGAAGTTTTTTGTGGTCCTAAGGATGATTTTGATTTGATCTAACGTCATGGTTCTCTATCTCCGTTCAGAAAATTCCAAAACCGCGCCTCCCGATGGAAAACGCATCAAATGCCGTGATAATGAAGAAAATCAGGTTGAGCAACATCCCCTTTGGCCAGTAATCGGAAATCATGTAAATAAAACCGGCCATCAGGGAAAACATCGCCGCTCTCAGATATTTTCTTAAGAAAAGATGTCCGAGCCCCGCAAAAACCAACGAGAGACCCGCCGCAATCACTGGCCTTAAAATGGGGGGGGCGATATTGATCTCTTCAGGCATCTCCCTTCCCTATAAGCATCTCCTCCACTATCTGACTGGCTACCTCTGCGGGAGGCTGCGACCGCTCTTTCGCCAACGAGAAAACCGATTGTAACTTTTCATAAATGTCTTCGATCTTTGGATATGCCCTTCCCTGAATATAGGCCATCCTCTCATTCGCAATCTGAATTGCCCCCCCAGCGTTGACTACAAAATCAGGGGCATATAAAATTCCGCGCTCCGCAAGGGAGTAGGCCGATTTCGGATCATCAAGCTGGTTTCCAGCCGCTCCCGCAACGATGTGACATGAAAGTTTCGGGATCGTCCGTTGATTCAAAACGCCCCCGGTACCGCACGGGGCAAAGATGTCGCAATCGACCCGGTAAATCTCATGTCCCAGGAGTGGATCCGCCCCAAATGCGCGAGAGGCGGCCGCAATCCGCTGCGGCTCACTATCGGAAACAAACAGACGCGCCCCTGCCTTATGAAGCATTACTCCTAAGGCATACCCTACCTCTCCAAGTCCCTGGATAGCCACCTTTCTTCCAAGGAACGTGTCTCCCCCTCCAAAAACCGTATCAAGACAGGCACGCATTCCACAGAAGACACCGTAAGCGGTCGCTTGCGCCACGTCATTCCCCTCATCTTCTTCTGAAGGAACGCCCGTTATATATGGCGTCACCTGTCTCATCTCTATCATATCGGAAAGATCGATGCCAATATCCTGGGCCGCATAGTAAGCCCCTCCCAATAACGCCACATGGTTTGCAAAAGAGGTCAGCTTTATCTTTGTTTTATCTTTGTTCGGGTCGCCCCAGATCAGACTCGCCCCCCCTCCAAAGGGAAGACCATAGAGAACCGACTGATCGGTCCTCGCCTTCGCCAGTTTTAGGATATCAATCAGACCTATCTCCCATGTCGGATAAGCCCACATTCTGCAGCCCCCCGCCGCATATCCGTATCGGGCACGGTGAATTGCAATGATTGCACGAAGCTCCGACACCGGATCGGAGCAGAACAAAACCTTCTCACATCCTTTTATAGCGTCAACAATATCCATCGCCGAAAATACCTCAAGACACCAAGGATCATTATGGATAAAGTCCGCGTGCCAAATGGGCCGTCGCAAGTTTCTCGATCGCGATCATCAGCGCCGTCATGCGCATCTCTGTTTTTTCAGAGAGTGACCGAGACAGAACATGCGCAAACGTCCCCGTCATTACTTCCGCGAGCCGATCTTGTATCTCCTTTTCCTTCCAGAAATAGTTCTGAAGGTCCTGGACCCATTCGAAATAGGAGACAATAACCCCACCGGCATTCGCCAGAATATCCGGAATCACGAAGACGCCTCGATCGTTCAAAATAGCGTCGGCCTCAAAGTCTGTCGCAAGGTTCGCCCCCTCTGCTAAAATACGGCACTGCAACTGGGCAGCGTTTTCTAAATTAATCATCCCGGATACGGCTGCCGGGATCAGGACGGTACACGGTTGTGTTATCAATGCCGCAGGCGAAAGAGATTCTCCTTCCGGGAAACCGATTACGGTACCTTCTCTCGCCGTATAATTCAAGAGACGCGATATATCGAATCCCCCTTCATGAAGAAGACACCCCTTAGCATCGCCCACGCCCACAATTCGAATGCCATAACCCGATAATATCCTGGCGGCATGTTTTCCGACGTTGCCAAAGCCCTGAATAACAGCGGTGCTCCCCGATGCGGATATGGAGAGATGACGCATGGCCTCCAAAATCGTAAAAGCAAGCCCGCGTCCTGTTGCGTCTTCCCTCCCCATCGAACCGCCAATCGAAATCGGTTTGCCTGTCACCACACCGGGAATGGCATATCCGACGTGCTGGCTGTAGGTGTCCATCATCCAGGCCATAATTTGTTCATTCGTTCCGATGTCAGGCGCTGGAATATCTTTATCAGGACCAATTATAGGAAAAATTTCAGAGGTATATCGGCGTGTTAATCGTTGCAGTTCAGCGCGCGACAGGGTGTCGGGATCGCAACGGATTCCCCCCTTTGCTCCGCCGAAGGGAAGCCCGACTAAGGCACATTTCCATGTCATCCACATTGCCAACGCCGCCACCTCTCCAAGGTTGACCCCAGGATGGTAGCGAATTCCCCCCTTGAAAGGTCCCAGGGCAGAGTTGTGTTGCACCCGGTATCCCCTGAAAACTTGAACTCTGTCGTCCTGGCGCCGGATCGGGACGCTTACAATTAAGGCCCTTTGGGGCGTTTTAAATCGTTCATAGAGGTTGGGATCAAGGTGCATAAGACGGGCAGCGCTGTCAAAATACGCCATCGCAATACGGTAGGCAGGCTGGTCAAACTCTTCCATCTTTTCTAGTTGACCATTAAGCATAAAACCGCTTCTCCTGATCAGATATTTTGCATCTCCTCATCCCTGTAATAAATTTATCTTCAGGAGACGTTAGAGGCAATCGGGGCTTTCTTGCGTAAAACAGGGATCTCTCGCTTACGCCGTCTAGATATTAAGGTATAGATAACACCCTTGGTTTCATTGTATCAGGGCACTTGATTTGTGTCGATACCGATTTTCGGGATAATCTGGTTTAATCAGGTTCTGGGTTAATCTGGGTTAATCTGGCTTGTTGACAACTTCCCGCTCTTTTCATTAGGATGCGTCCTCTTTACGGAGGAAGCGTGCCCTATAAAATCCGCATACGCAAGAAAGAAACACCCCTCATCGTTCAATCCGAGACATGGCGCAACAAAATTCAACGTCACACAAGGTGGATTGCGGTCGGAATCGGCCTCGCTTCAGCACTTGCGGTGATTTATCTTACATTTTGGTTCGTGAGACATCGCACCGAAGAAAGGGCATGGACGTTGGAGTCGGAGGCCTCTCTCCTTTTTCATGAGTTGCCGTCGCCTCTTAAAAATAGCGCCAAGGCACCAGACAGCAAAAAAACCGACTTGCCGGATCGGCTAAAAAAATCGGCGGCGCTTTACGACGAGATATTAAAAAAATTTCCCCACACGTCTACGGCGCCAATCGCCCGGTATGAAATCGGAAATGTCTATTATGCAATGAAGGAATATGACTTGGCTGAAAAACAATATCAACGCCTGCTAGATACCCCTTCCCAAAAGGAGACGTTTCTGTCTCTCATTCATCTAAAAATGGGATATCTCAAACAGATGAAGGGAGACTACCTATCAGCAGGGAATCATTTTCGCACGGCATATGAACAGAAAAGCTTAAAAAACAGGGATCAGGCAGGCTATGAAATGGGTCACACGCTTGAGACAATACAGAAGAGAAACGAGGCTTTAAAAATATACAAAGAGGTTTCAGAGGCGTTCCCGAAATCGCCATGGGGAATCGAGGCCAAGGCACGCCTTCTTGTTCTCACTTCGGCGTCACCTCCCTTAGAGGAAACCCCTTCCGCCATTCCCTTCCCGGCCGAGGCAGAGTAACTTATATCTTCTTTTTATCCAGCTCGGATGGAATAATCAGAAAATGCCCTGCAC
>SBBT01000212.1 GCA_005239595.1 Candidatus Troglogloeales bacterium
CGGCCGCGCCGGCGGGGCGGGCGGGGGGCTGGAGTGAGGGCAGGACGCTTGCGTCTTTCTTCTGCAAGGCCCCTGACGGCGCGGATAAACGGGCGGCGTCTTCTGCCGCCCCACCTTTTTTATCTTTTCTGTAAGGCTCGTCTATAAGTGATGATTTTTCCGGATGGGCACCGGGGAGCGAGGGCGCGACGCTTGCCGTTTTTCTGCAAGCGGCGTGACCGAGCGGATCAAACGGGACGGCGGTTTGATCAAATGTTTCTTACCTTACGCCGCCCCTCCTTTCTTATCTTTTCCGTAAGGCTTGTCTATGAGGGACAGCTTTTTTCGGTTGGGCACCGGGGAGCGAGGGCGCGACGCTTGCGTCTTTTATTTGCAAGCGGCGTGACCGAGCGGTCAGATCGGGCTTAGTTTGTAAGCCCCACCTTTGATCTGTCTGATGTTCTTTCGGATGGCAGGACCCTTTCGAGTTGCTTTTCTTGACTGGCCTTGTTCTGTTGAGATCGGCATTGATGATTTGAATAATTAGTCTATGTTTTGCCCGGGAATGTGTATACTTTTTCCCAGAACGTTGCTATTCTCTGTTTGTCATTATCCGTGCAATGCCCCAGCCGACGCGTAATCCCCTCTTTGTTGAGGCAGGTGACTTTTGCTAGTCGCACCCATGATGCTTGCAGTAAGCCATTGGCAGACCAATCTTTCAACTGGCAGTCCCCTGGGCCTGATCTCTCCTTTGTGGTAATAGGGGCCAAAATAATATCTCTATCTCCAATGTCTAAAACCACAAGAGCCGGACGCCTTTTTCTTTGATTGGTTCCGGATAGGGGAAAGTCCACCAAGACCACATCGCCAAACTTATAATTGATCATAGATGGCGTCTTGGTCGTCGTAGGCTTCAAGGAAATGTTTCACGGATGCTTCTTTCCACAGGTGATCTTCCTCGCTCTCCTCCGGGATAGCAATGACAATAGTTTCCCCAGGTGGCGTTGGAAGTGGCTGACTCAATTCCAAGTGGGTAGAATCTAAAATCTTCGCCCTGATAACCGTCATTTATTTCTCCTTTTTGTTCTAACCTTTTACTCGTTGCGCATTGTGTAAGAAAGAATCGAGAAATTGGAGCACCAGATTTTGTTTTTCACGTGGCAGTTGGCGAACCGCTGTGAGCCTTTGTTCGAATTGTGAAGGAGGGCCTGATTTACGAGGCTGTTTCCCATTATGCCCAAGTAAATTGTCTATAGAAACATTGAGTGCCTCTGCCACCTTACGAACAAAAGCTGCCGTTGGGTTACCCGCGCGACGCTCATAATAATCAATCATTTGTTGCGACACTCCTAAACGCTTTGCTAACTGCATTTGCGTTAGCCCCGTTGCGTGGCGGGCTTGTGCTAACCGGATACCGAAATCGGTAGCTTGTTTTTGAGCGGGTCTTGCCATATCAGACATATTATATGCTCCTGGTTAAAATCCCCCACTTTTTGTAAAAGATAGGGGGATTGACATTACAAACTATATTAAGTAATATCATCAAAGTTACAAAAAAGCAAGTTTTTTAGAAATTTCCTCTTGTGTCCTGTCCGAACGTCCGGAAGAGAGGTTGTGCTGTTTTTTGAGTGTTTTTTTGAAAAATAATCTTTGATTTTTACTGTTTTTGTGTTTTTGAGCCTCCTTTTTTTTGGTTTTGTTCCCTTTTTTCTGCTTATAGTCCGATGTTTTTCGCTTCGGAACAAACGACGCCCCACTTTCTCCGGACAGGGGTAAAATTTTAGTCTTGAACCGTGTTTGTATTCAGAGTTTCAGATAGATTCCTGTCAATAACCCCTCCCACGCTTCAAACCCGTATTCCTCCTTTGGCGTAACCTGGTAAACATCAATTCCCCTCCAGACTTCTGCAGGGGTTCGGCCGGATAAATTCTGATGTGGACGCACCTGGTTGTACCAAAACGAAAACTGCGTCAAAGCCTGATTTAAACCGTCGTGATGATCGACCGATAATTGATTCAGTTTTTCTTTCAGTGTTCCGAAGAACCGTTCGACGCGACCATTTTGCCAGGGACAACCCAAGTCTATCCGTTGGTGTCGAATGCCCCACAGAAAAAGGGTCATCCGAAAAAGACGGGAGGTAAAGACGGCTTCATTGTCGGTTCGAATGATTTTGGGTTTTCCATATCGTTGGATGGTTTTCCAAAGACAAGCGAGTAAATGCCAGGAGGATTTTGTGGTGATGCTTTTCAAGAAGAGGCAAGCGCGACTGTGCGATTCAACAAGCCCTAATATCGCGTGTCCTGTTCCCTGCTGATCGACTTTGCCTGTAAGATCCATTCCCCAGACGAGATTTCTGGGGATATGTTTTGGCCAACTGTTTTTGATCTTTTTTTGAAGCGCCTGAATTTCATATTGGTGCTGACGGATAAGATTGCCGACGAATGTCTTTCCAACGGTCATATTTCGAGTCGAAGCAAAGCGGCGGTTAAACATATCGGCAATCTTTCGATAACCGGCATCCGGCGTTGACGCTTTCAGATGGAGCACTTCTTTTCGGACCCATGGCGGTTTGGAAAATGTGTAATAAGCGCGTTTTGATTGGGGAAACGATTTTCGTCTGAAAAAAGGACGGTTACGCCAGAAACGATATCGAAAATAGAGTCCCGGTCCGAACCGTAACAGGATATTCCAGAGCCATTTTAATAGGGTCATTACGTTTCTCCTGAAATACTATGCATAAAACGGTCGTTTGATACATAACTCTCAAAAACACATTCCATTTTCATCTCTCTTAAGATATCCTATGAAACAACATTATGAATTAATCTATATGCAAGCCTATTAAGTTTTTAAGGCATTTTTCACTATGCTCGTAGGATACGCCCGGGTTTCCACATTAGATCAAAGCCTCAACCTGCAGTTTGATGCACTGAAAGAGACGGGCTGCGAAAAGGTCTTTACCGAAAAGGCCAGTGGTGCCAAATCGGACCGGCCGGAATTGAACAAGGCCTTGGAGTTTATTCGATCAGGGGATACGCTGGTGGTCTGGAAGCTCGACCGATTGGGTCGTTCCATTAGGCAACTGATTGATACGGTTAACATCCTTAATGAACGTGGCATCGGCCTTCGCTCTTTGAAAGAAAGCATTGACACAACAACGAGCAGCGGGAAGCTTATCTTTC
>SBBT01000089.1 GCA_005239595.1 Candidatus Troglogloeales bacterium
ACCTTCAATTTTCAAAGTCGACAAAACGGAGCAGGTTCAGTATCCTGAAGCGACCATCATGATGCCACGTTAAAGGTGGTCTTTGCATTTTCCCAATAGGACAGATCCGGCAAGCGCCCATTTTTGCCAGTTGGGGAATTACTTCCGGTTGTCGATCCTGGGGAATGGAGATACCGATACCCTGAAGCATGGACCGGATCGGTTCAAGAAGGGTAGGCAATGCGGCGATGTCGTGAATCGGTTTGATCCAGATTGTTCGCGCAAGAGGAGAAGTGGAAAAAGCAGGGTCTGGATCGTACAAAACCGTCCAGTCGGTCCCGGAGGGACTCGCAATAACGGTTCCCCCCTTCAATGGAATCGACCGCCGAAGCTGCTGAATGCGCGCGGCCTCTGCAGGGGAGGTTGCTCCCTTTGGGAATTTATTACCGGCAAAATAAAGGGCCTGGGCAAGCCATTTTGCAAACTGGAGGGGAGAGGCGTGCCCTGATTCTTCAACATAATAGAGATGCGGAGAGAGACATCCCCGCTGATCATAGAGGACGATATCCGAGGCCGCCTCCTGCGCCAGGGCAAGGTGGATCGACTCCCGCGCGATGACGCCCAGACTCAATCTGTGTCCGTGGAAAATAGCACGGGTCTGTTGCGGGAGGTGCCTGCGGACTTCCTTAATCGTCTCATCGTTACCATAAATAATGGCCAGATCGGCCTTTTGAAAGGCTGCTTCTGTGATTTCCACTGCGGCGTGATCCCATGTCAGGACAGCCAGATTACGCGCCAGATCCGGCTGGATTTTATACAACGATTCGGCAAAGAGAATAGGCAAAAGGAATTCTCCGGAGCCGACTTTTGCAAGATTAGCCGATTTGGCGAGAAGGCCTAAGACCAGGCTGATAATCGAGGCGCCTGGAATATTCCCAGGAAGGATATGGGTGATCAATGTCGGTCCAAAGGCGCGGGTTCGGCCTCTCCCTTTTCGCCTCGGACGAAAATCATCGAGCACCATCGGGTCCCCCAACTCTTCTTCCAATAGATCTAACAGCACAGGACGGGTTAGATTTGAAAAGAGGTCATTGAGGGCAAAGTGGACCATCTCTCTTGAAGCGCCCGTGATAACGGGGAGGAGCGATTCGGCCTCTTGGCGGATCGAATCGTTGGAATCAAGCCAGCACCGCGCGGCTTCATCAATACAATCAATGATGTTTAAGATCGGCTTTCTCGATAACCGCCCTTGGGCCGAAATCAGCTGGTCGGCAATTTCGGTCAATTTCGACGGAGAAAGCCGGGGGGTCTCCGTCAAAAGGCCATTGATCTCCCGATGATCTTCCTGAATGGAAATACCGGGGAGAAAATACCCTTTCATTTTCTTTCTCTACCTTGTTGAAAAAATGTTGTCTCGTTCCAGCAACTCTTCGATGGCGATCGAGCATCCTTTGTCGGGCGCATGGGCAGCCCGACCGATCAGAAGAAAACCACCCGTAACCTCCCGTCCGAGGTCTTCTGTCAGAATGGCTGCCACCGAATCGATATTGGCCAGGTCATAATGCGCTAATATTCCGATTTCACCTTTGGCCACCGGTTCCAAGGTTTCCGGGGAGAGAACCCGTGTTTTCACCTGGGGAGGAGCCATATAGGCGCGTGGGAATTTGATATCTGTTCCGATAATCCCATCATAAAACTGGGAAGTCATTTCGGTCATCCCGTATTCGTTGACGCAATAATTGCGCGGAATTTCCCACAATGATTCCGCCTTCTGATAAATCCATTCCGGCGGAACGGTTCTTGATTTTCCTTTTAGCCCACCGGTGTCCATCAGGCGGCTTCCCTTGGGGAGGGGACAGGGGCGTCCCTTTTGCTCAAAAAAATCGATAAAGTGAACAAATGAAAATGAGGTCCCCAGCAGACATATCGGCGTGGACGCCTCCAGAAGATCGGCGGCGAGTTGCTCTGATTGAAGCCGGCCCCCCTCGATATAATAGCCGCTCCCGTCGCTCCCGTACGTTGTGCGCACCACCTCCATCATATGCGAAAGGGAGGACTGCGGGGCTTCTTGTGGCGAAGGGGTCAGGATGGCAAACCGGATGCGCTCTCTGTCTGGCAGAAGATGTTTTTTGAAGTGGGTGAGAATAGCAGCCTTTGCGATGTCCAAATCAAAGAAAGCATGACGGCTTCTCTCTTCCTGGGTAGTCCCGCTCGACACAAAAACCCGCTCCGCCAAGGAGAGAGGCCGACAGGCTACAACAGAGAACTTGAATGCCATCGCTGGAAAGGGAGGAATCTCATCCCAGTCCTGGATCGTGTCGGCGTTGATGTTTTGTGAAAGGATCAATTCCCGGTACGGACGGTTTTGTTCAAATTGATATTTAAAAAGCCGAAGCGCCAGATGTTTGAAGAGGTTGCCGGGCGGGAGGGCTTGTGTACCAATCAGTTGCAAAATTGCGCCTTTCATACTTGAGAGATACAACAGGTTTCTTTCTGCTGTCAAGTAAGCAGGCTGCACCCTCACCCCTCTTGGCAGGGCGCACCCATTTATGGTACTAGCAGCTTGTTGAAAGGTCCCTATAATAGCTAAGCCGCTCAAAAAGCTTAACGTACCAGGGGCCGTTTACGTAAAATAAGTTGCCTTTAGCGAGGGGGAAACGATGCTTCAAAAGGCTTTTACTCTTTTCCTGTTGGTTATGCTGTTTGGATGCCAGAAGATCAGTCAGGAGATTGTGATTGGCGTTGCAGGCCCTATGACGGGAGATCAAAGCAAGTTAGGCACCGATGTGGAGCACGGGGCACGGTTGGCCGTGAATGAATGGAACGAAAAGGGGGGAGTCATGGGGAAGAAAGTCCGACTGGAAGTGGGCGATGATCAACACGATCCTAAACAGGCCGTTTCGGTTGCAAACAAAATGGTTTTATCCGGTATTGTTGGAATGGTCGGTCATTTTAATTCCAGCGCCACCATCCCAGCCTCTTCGGTCTATCACCGCGCGGCCATTCCGATGATCACCCCGTCCGCAACCAACCCGAAAGTCACCGATCAAGGGTTCTGGAACGTTTTTCGTGTCTGCGGACGTGACGACCAACAGGGAAAAGTGGCAGCCGATTTCATTGCAAAACACCTTAGGGCGACACGCGTAGCCATTATTCATGATAAAACCACCTACGGCCAGGGCTTGGCCGACGAATTGAAAAAAAACCTCGGTCTTCATCAAGGAATCGAGGTGGTTTATTATGACGGCATCACCCAGGGAGACAAGGATTTTCGCGGCGTACTCACAACGATTAAAGATAAAAATCCCGATATATTCTTTTTTGGTGGAATTTTCCCGGAAGGGGGGCTTTTATCAAAGCAGGCAAAAGAGGTGGGGCTTGCCGTCCCCATGGTGAGCGGCGACGGGGTAATTGATCCAAAGTTTATTGAGATTGCCGGGGCTGCCGCTGAAGGAACGTACCTGACATTCACCCCCGATCCTGAAAAAAGGCCGCAGGCAAGAAACTTCCTGGAAAAATACAAGGCCCAATATGGAAATGAACTTGCCCCTTACGCCATCTACGCCTACGACGCAGCCAATATCCTCCTTTCTGCCATCTCTCTATCTAATGCCACCGATGGGCGAAAAATCGCCGAAACCATTCGCAATATGAAACATGACGGCGCCACCGGCCATATCGAATTTGACCGGAAAGGAGATGTAAAGGTTTCTCCCTACATCGTCTGGATTACCAAAAACGGCAAGTTCGAAGAACATTGGAAGCCGGGATGATCGCGGGAAAATCTTTACAACCAAGTCTCAAACTGACATCTTTCAATGAGGGAAGGAGCAGAAAAATGTCCAATACCATAAGGTTCATCATGCGAAAAGCATCGTCGATCATCGTCAGTGTATTCCTGATAAGTGCACCGGCATGGGCCAAGAATACGAATATTGATCTAAAACCGCTTGCCAGCCAACAGGAATTTAGGGACCTAAGCGCCGATTTGGGCCTGGCAATCAGTTATCTTCCGGCCGCGCCGGCAGAACCGCTTGGTCTCCTAGGGTTTGATATCGGGATAGAGGTTACAGCCGTCGATATTCGGGAAGATCAATCTTTTTGGACAAAAGTCACAACCAACCCCCCAAATTATCTTTACATCCCAAAATTGCATCTCCAGAAAGGGCTCCCCTTTGGATTTGATATCGGGGCCATTTACGCTAATGTTCCCCAATCCAATATTTCGCTTTCGGGCGGTGAGATAAAATGGGCTTTTATCTCCGGGCACATGGCCCTTCCCGCCCTTGCGATCAGGGGATCTTACACAAGATTGTCGGGGGTGCCGGGTCTTGAGTTGGAAACGATGGGGGCCGATATCTCAATCAGCAAGGGGTTCGCCTTTGTAACTCCCTATGCAGGGGTTGGATTGGTGTCGGTAGAGAGCGAGGAGAATCTCCTCCCCACCATTGAGCGCGAACGGTTCAACCTCACCAAAACATTTATTGGAGTTAAAACCTCTCTTCTCGTTTTAAACTTTGTGGCGGAGGCCAGTTTTTCTAAAATTCCGCTCTATACCGCCCGATTAAATATCGGGTTTTAAATAGAGTCCCAAAACCACTTAACACTTATCATTATCAAGGACAGTGGGGATTAAAACATTTTAAGTCCTTATTCTGGTCGATTTCCCACTGATTACCAGCTATAAGAGTCCCCTCTTTACCGACGGCTGTAACCTTAAACTCCGCGGGGTTAGTAATAGCGGCCAGCGTGTAAGTATATTTAGCGCCAGGAGGTATTGTAACTCCGATATTTTGTTTATCGGGACCTGTTGTTTCACAGCATTTTGCACCACCGTAACCCCCTTTATCGCCAGCATAGGCAACCATGGCTGAATAAACCGAGGTAAGGGTCGATTTTGCCTCGGTATGATACGCCTTTTTTTGATAGTCCAAAAAATTGGGGATCGCAATCGCCGCCAAAACACCGAGAATTGCGATAACCACCATTAACTCCACCAATGTAAACCCTCTTTCTCGTTTTCTCATTGCTTCTCCTCCTTCGAGCTTATTTGAGTTATTTTTCAGATTAATCGACATGCAACTCCTACTCTTAATATACAAGCAATATCTATACCATAACCTACCGGAAGTTTTAAGCTAATATTTACAATGTGTTAGGCCTTATATACTTTTTTTCACCCATCCTAATTTATAGACAAAAAACGTCACTAAAAAACAAGGATGCTTTGACATTTTTTGTCATAACAGAACGATTAAGCTCACACCCTACATCGATACAAACGACATCGCCCTAAAGTCAAGTTTGACACAACCATGAATCCTTCCTATAATTTCTCTTAAATTAGAGATTCGCTCAACGGAGCTGTCCCAATAAACCCACTTAGAAAGATAAGGAACTCGTCTATGTTTGGAGTTGGTATGCCGGAACTCATTGTCATACTCGTTATTGTCTTGATTATCTTTGGAGCCGGGAAACTTCCTTCCATTGGAGTTGGCCTCGGAAAAGCAATTCGAGGGTTCAAAAAAGGGCTGTCCGAACCCGATCCCATTGATATATCACCCGAAAAATCAGAAAAGGACAAAGAGGTAAAGGAGCTAAAACATTAAAACCTTTTTAGAAGAAAATGTTTCTTTCTGGATTTCTCGTTTTCTCGTTCTTGTAGCGTTTTTTTCTTTTTTTCTGGCTTCCTGCGCTATCCCAAAACCAGCCATTCGTACGACTCCACCTGAAAATACGCAGTCCACTCCTTCGCAAGCAGCCTATTATTACACGCTGTTGGGGCTTCAACATGAAGAGACAAACGAGGCAGCTTCCGCTCTTAAGGCATACCTGTCCGCACTAAACGAAGATCCCCATTCCCTCTTTCTCCTAAACCGCATCGCATCAATCTCCATGGGCCTGGGGAAACTGGATGCCGCGCTTTTTTATGCAGAGGCGGCAAGAAAGATCGCCCCGGATGATATAAAAACCCTGCATCTCATTGGAGGCATCTTCGTAACCTTTGGAAAGAGGGAAGATGCGAAAGAGATCTACAAACAGATCATTAAAGTTGAGCCGAAAAACCCGGAAGCATACCTTAAGCTTGCTGGAATTTATTCTCTGGAAAAGAACTTCGAAAAGGCCGAGGCAATCGCAAAACAGGCGATTGCCCTCGATCCGACCGCTCCGCTCGGTTATTATTACCTCGGCAAGATAGCCATTGAAAACAATATGCCCCAAAAGGGGTTGGCCTATTTTCTAGATGCCGTAACCCGGAATCCCCGTAACGTGCATTTTCATCTCGAAATCGCTGCCCTTTATGAGGCCCAGGGAAAATCCGACGAAGCCAGGAAAGTTCATCGGCATATTCTTGATGCCATTGATCCCGGAAACAGAGAAGCGACCGTAAAACTGATTTCATTGCTCATCCGGAACAAGTCATGGGATGAGGCCTTAACCGAGTTGGATCACTTCGCAAAAGCTGAACCTTTAAACCTCCATATCCCGCTACAGAGCGTGTCGATCCTGGCAGAAAAAAAAGAGTATGCCCACGCAATTGAAAAACTGTTGCCGGTCATTGACGCAGCGCCGGAAGAGAGGCAATTACAAGGCTATCTTGCCTTTCTATATGAAGAGAACAAGGAATACGACAAGGCGATCGCAACCTATCAAACCCTGTTGGCTGGGGAGCATTCCTATGATATTCGGCTTCGGTTGGGGGCCCTCTATTATTATAAACTGAACAACACCGAAGAGGCGCTAGCCCAAGGGGCCTTGGCGAAGGGAAGCAACCCCCAAAAACCGCATGCCTACATTTTTACCGGACGGATTTTACACAACTTAAAACGATATGAAGAGGCGGCGCAAACATTACTCGAGGGAATTGACAAGTGTGAAAGCCATCCGGACCTTCACTTTTATCTTGGCGCAACCTATGATAAATTGAGCCGATTCGAAGACCTTGTCAAAGAGATGGAAACGGCCATCCAGATTAGCGCCAATCACGCGGATGCCCTCAATTACCTCGGTTATACCTTTGTAGAAAAGGGGATACGGCTTGATGACGCCGTTGTAATGATTAAACGGGCGTTGACGGTTCGACCGGACGACGGATCTTTTGTAGACAGCCTTGGGTGGGCGTTTTACAAAAAAGGGATGATTCAAGACGCGCTGACCACGCTTAAAAGGGCCGTCTCTCTGGCACCGGAAGATCCGGTCATCCACGAACACTTGGGAGAAGTCTACCTTAAGGCAAACGAACGGGACCTCGCCCGTGAGGCATGGATCCAGGCGTTGCGGCTTGACCCAAAAAATGAAAAATTGGCAGTCCGATTTAGAGAAGCGCATTTTGAAGATCCACTTTCAGAATCACATCAAAAGACCGCAATCGACCTGCCAGAGCATCCGACCGAACCGCAAAAAATCAATAAGACCCTGCATTGATCTCATGCAACCGACAGGAAGCCCTTCCCGGCCACTTGCCGTTATCCTTCTGATACAGCTCTTCCTTTCGCTACCGGCAAGCACATCCGCGAAAGAGAGTCCAGCCACCTTGATCAATATCCGACACCATGCCTATCCGGATCACACACGGATCGTCTTTGATGTAAACCAACCCACCAATTATAAAACCGCTCGATTACCCGGCTTGCAAACCCTATCCATCCACCTGCCCAATATGATACTGGGCGAGATCTTCCAGAAAGACCGGATCATCACGGTTAAATCGGGTTTTCTAAAGACAATCGAAATCAGACAGGAAGAGGCTGCCATTAACGTTATGCTCACTTTTAAAAACCGTTATTTTTATAAAATTAGCTCGATCAGCGATCCTGACCGTCTTGTCATTGATGCCTTTCCATCCAACCCCGCGCTCAAGAAAGGAGACCTCACCCCTGCCATTTCAAAAAACCCGCCAGTCTATAGCATCCGAACGATTGTCATTGACCCGGGTCACGGAGGAGATGATCCTGGAACCATCGGCAAAAGCGGCTTAACAGAAAAAGCGGTCGTCCTTGATGTGTCGCGTCGACTAAAAGATCTAGTCGTAAGGAAACTAAAAAAAGAGGTCCTGATGACACGTGAAAAGGATTTCTTTCTCTCCCTGGAAGAGCGGACGCTCCTTGCAAATGGGAGAAAGGCCGATCTTTTTATTTCAGTTCATGCCAACGCCCATCCGAAAAGGAGCATGCAAGGAATTGAAATTTATCTCCTTGGTGTTGCAACCGATGAGCAGGCGATCGCCACTGCCGCGCGTGAAAACGCCACCGCCGATGGGAACGAGGTGAATTTTCAGGAAATGATACTCAGTGATTTGGAGAAAGAGTACAACCTCAACGCGTCGCTTGAACTGGCGCACCTAACCGAAAAAGCCTTCATCGAAAAGCTGGGCAGGAAATATGCGACCGTCTCGCTTGGTGTCAAACGGGCTCCCTTTTATGTCCTGGCAAAAACCAATATGCCGGCGATCCTGGCCGAGATTTCGTTTCTAAGCAACCCGCTCGAAGAGAGACGGTTAAAAAACCGCCAATATCGTCAAAGAATTGCCGAGGCCCTCTACACCGGCATTGACCAGTATATCCGATCCTCAAAGAAGAAATCGTAACATGCCTGTTATCAAGTTGACCATCGCTTACGACGGAACAAATTATCACGGATGGCAGAACCAGACATCGCTTTCAACGGTACAAGGAAAATTAGAAAAGGCACTCTTTAAGATAACAGGGGAATCGACGCGGATTCATGGTGCCGGCAGAACCGACGCAGGGGTCCACGCCGTAGGGCAAGTCGCCCATTTTACTTCAAGTCGTTCCTTTAAACCCGAAACATGGGTGCGCGGCTTAAATGCCCTTCTCCCCCCCGACATCGCCATCCGTTCCGCCCGTCGGGTCTTACCCCCCTTCCACGCCCGATTCTCCGCCTGGCAAAAAACATACACCTATTTTATTTATTGCGGCAAGAGACGGTCTCCCTTCCTGCGACAGACGGCATGGCATCTGCCTTACACACTGGACATCCGGAAAATGCGATCTGCCGCGAAACGACTCCTGGGCAGTCATGATTTCACCTCGTTTTGTGCCACGGTAAAGGGGAGAGAAAACTGCATGGTGAATCTTAAGAAAATAGAAATTATAAAACTGGGGGAGCGGATTCAAATAACGCTGACAGCCAACCGTTTCCTGCAGTACATGGTTCGGAATATTGTCGGATTTCTGGTCGAGGTCGGACGGGCCAGGAGGACCGGCGAAGAAATTCCTTCTCTGTTAGAAGCGAAAAACCGTACTCTGGCTGGACCAACCGCCCCGCCGCAGGGCCTTTTCCTGGTAAGGGTCTCCTATTGATCAGTTTAATCTCTGATCTTTAGAGGTATAGAGGCGCCAAGCCATAAAACCTCCCGCCATCAACATGGGGAGGCTCAAGATTTGTCCCATGGTCAGTGCGCCCAAGAGGAGACCCACCTGAGGATCAGGCTGTCGGAAGAACTCCCCCAAGTATCGGAAAAGTCCATAAAACAGGAAAAAACACCAGAAAAGAATACCGCCGGGGAGATCCCGCATAGAGAGAAACCAGAGGATGACAAATAAGAGCGCCCCCTCCAACCCCGCCTGATAGAGCTGGGAGGGATGTCGGCAGACATCTCCCCCTTGTGGGAATACCATGCACCAGGGAAGATTGGTCGGTCGGCCAAAGAGTTCTCCGTTAATAAAGTTGCCGATTCTGCCTAGGCCCAAACCAATCGGAACGCTTACCACAACCACATCCGCCATCTCATAGAAAGAAAACCGATACTTCTTACAGAAGAGGGCGCCGGCAACAACCACGCCCGCCAACCCTCCGTGGAACGACATCCCCCCCTCCCATACGGCAAGCACCTTGCTAGGATGGTTAAGATAAAAGATCGGATCGTAGATGAAGACATACCCTAATCTTCCCCCCAAAATTGTTCCTACCGCCACATAGAATATGAAGTCAGAAATGGCATCTGGGACAATCGCCAACTTTTTTCTGGCTGCGACCACTTTAATCAGAAAGAACGCAGACATAAAGGAAAGGGCATACATCAGCCCATACCAGCGCAACGCCAACGGTCCAATTCGTAAAAAAACGGGATCAATATTAGGATAGGGAATCATGATTCGCTTCCTTCATCGCAGGTGGCCTGCATCCGCAGTCGGACGCTGGATAGACAGATGGATCACCAGTCAACCTTCACTTGCACCAAACGCTGCATTTTATCGGTATAGTAGACATATCTATATTTACATCCAAATAAATGCAGGTCCCGAGTGATGCGGACATCTTCCTGGCAATAAAGGGCGATGTTTGCAAAGTTGCCTTCGCGAAACCAGCGTATCGCCTGCAGTCCGTCGCCGGACTTGCCCGACTGCAAGGTTGCCTTCGCAAGGGAATCGAGCTTGAGACGAAATCCCAATTTGGACTCAAGAGAAGCCATCAGATCTAGGGTGGGAATACGAGAGAAGTCAAAATCGGTATAGCCCGACAGAACCGGATAATCGAAACCGACGATATTATAGCCAATCACCCGATCTGCGGAAGAAAGTTCAGAAAGAAGCGCACCGATGTCCCTTTCCTCATATCCCCTAAACGTATTACTCATGGAAGAGTACGTGACACCGAAAGAAACCTTCATCAGGTGTTTGTTCCGCCACCCTCCAACCTCTTCAGCGCTTTTTTGCGTCTCTAAATCGAAATAGACAATGTTCATACACGCCCTTGAGTTTGCCCACTCTATGCCACTAAAATGAAACCTGTCAAGGTAAAGAGACGCGCATCTTTCTATTATCAACAGGTAACCTATGCGATCAGGCGGGTCAGATCAACAGAAAGAGAGCGCTGCATGAGCATGACGGCGGCAGGTTTTACCAACATCGGCCTCATTCGAAAGACGAATGAAGACAGTTTTGGCCTTTTCCCCCAGCTGCATCTTTATGTCGTCGCGGACGGCCTGGGGGGGCACGCCGGAGGAGAGATCGCAAGCAGGATGGCCGTTGATATGGTGAAGGACTATGCCGTTTCGGCAGATGCGGCGATCAAAAAAGACGCCCTCCTGCCAGGGGCGATTGCCTTTGCCAATCGGAAAATCTACGATGTCGCCATTAACGATAAGAAGCTCTCTGGCATGGGAACGACCGTCGTCGCAGCTATTGCGGATCCTTCCGAGATTATCATCAGCTTTGTCGGAGACAGCCGCGCCTATCTCTACCAGAAAGGATCAATCCGCCCCCTCACAGAGGATCATTCCTTTGCCAATGACTACGTCCGATTAGGGTTCCTGACACCCCAGGAAGCGCGCGACCACCCTTTCCGCCATGCGCTAGGCCGCGCCTTGGGACTCCGCCCAACTGTCGAGGTTGAAACGGCCAAACTGACTGCACACCCAGGAGACCTAATCCTCCTCTGCACAGATGGCCTAAGCAATACATTAACCTCCGAGGAGATGCGCGTCATCCTGGCAGAGGCGCAAGGGGATATAGACAAGGCCGGCCATGACTTGATTCAAAGGACTTTAGAAAAAGGAGGCAGGGATAACGTGACGGTCCTTTTGATCGGTTACACAGAAGGTTAATCCCGCGTAAGAAGGCGTTCCACATACCTGCCAATAAGGTCGCTTTCCAGATTGACCAGGGACCCAACCTCTTTCTTTCCCAGGGTCGTTACCGATGCGGTATGGGGGATAATGGAGACGACGATTCCCCAGTCGGTCAATTCGTTGATGGTAAGGCTTACGCCATCAATGGCAATCGATCCTTTTGGAATACAGCATTGTAGAATATTTAAGGGAAGATCAACGGCGAGCGCCAATGCGTTTTCCCCGTCGGATCTCTTTCCGATCACGCCGATCCCCTCGATATGACCTGAAACAAGATGCCCGGAAATTCGATCCGACAGCCGCATCGCCCTCTCCAGGTTGACTGGATCGCCGACCTTCGCGACTCCCATCGTCGTCATTCGCATCGTCTCCGGCGAGAGATCCACGGAAAAACCTGCGTCGGTTATGGTCGTCACGGTCAGGCAGATACCATCAATGGCGATACTGTCTCCTATCTTCATCCTCTCCAAGACCTTTTTGGCAAAAACCGTCAACCGAACGGCCTCTTGTCTTTGGCCTATCTCGCTGATGCCTCCCATTTCCTCTACGATACCTGTAAACATCCGTCCTATCGTTCCTTCCGAACATAACCCTCTATACGCAAATCCTTTCCAACCTTACGCACCAGAAGATCATCAAGCGCCACCGCTTCAGCAAGCGATTGAATCGTACGCCCCGCAATCACACTTTTGGCCTCATCCCCGCAAAGCAACGTTGGCGCAATATAAAAAATGACCTTATCTGCCTCGCCAGAACGGAAAAGCATCCCGTTGACCCTTCCCCCTCCTTCAACCAATACGCTTGTAATCCCTTCGCTCCCTAGCTTTTTTAAAATCATATTAAATGGAATTTCCCCAAAACGACATGGAAACACTTCTACCCGAACACCCTGTTTCGTAAACCATTCTATCCTGGAAGAGGAGGCCTTGGACGTGACGCAAAGAACGGTCGGGGCCAAGGCAAGCGAGGTGACAATCTTGGCATGAGGAGGTGTGCGTAAAGAGGGATCAATCACGACCCGGACAGGGTTTTCTACCCCCTCCCGATGGGTAATCAACATCGGATCATCGGCAAGAACCGTTCCAACGCCAACCAAAACGGCGTCTACTTCCGACCGAAGCCGATGAACCTCTTTGCG
>SBBT01000097.1 GCA_005239595.1 Candidatus Troglogloeales bacterium
AAAGGCCCTTATTGATATCCTAACCCTGAAACCCGACAAACTAAAGATAAAGGCGGAAGAATCTATACAAGGCTCTCTATTTTAACCGGACAGCAATGTATGAAATTAGAAAAAAGAGAGCCGGAAGCCCCTTCCTCTCCCACTATTTACCTTTTAAGTATCGTTCGCAAAAATATTGATGGCTCTTTCTACCGTGTTCATACATAACTTTTGAAATAACATGACCTGTTGTGGAATGTTCATTATGAATAACCTGAAGCGATGGACAATACCGAACCGTTAGCCCTATATTTTTAGTGATTTCAGCGGTCGTATTTTCTTCTCCATATAAAGTGAAATTAGTATCCAAGTTGCCACCCTTTTCAAAAAATCTCTTTGAGAATATTACAAAAGAGCCATGTGGGGCATAAATTTCTTTCTCACGATTGATATTGTCTTTTTTTCTCTTGTACCTAGATAACACCTTCACCTTTCTTAATAATCTCCCAATAAATATAAAAGCAACAAAGAGAGCGTAGTGTGTGTGCAATATTTTCCATTTAACTAAATCACTTTTATTTATTGGGCTAATGCGAAATGGATTTTGATCCTTTTGGGTTATCGAGGAGATGATCGATGGAGCAATGACCCCGTATTCTTCATAATTAAGAGAGGAGAGTTTTGTAAGAAATTCCTTTTGCTCGATCAAAATATCATTGTTACAAACAATCAACCAATCGGGCATATGGCTCCTATCCGGATAAAGTTTGTTTATACCAAAAGCGGCCCCCCCCCAATAATAAAGATTCTCCATGACATAAAAAATGGTGACATTCTCCGAATATTTTTTTCTCAGTTGTTCAAGTTTTTCCCTTGTTTCATCATCCGACTCGTTACCTACAATCGCGATTTGACACTCAGAAAAACCAGTTAATTCTGATAGGCTTTTTACAAACCGCTGCGTATGATAAGCATTTTTGTAATCAACAGTGATGATGGTAACCTTTTTATTCATGGTTAGTAACTTTTCTGTCGCTCCTCAAATACAATGTTTTATATTCGGGTAGAATAAACACAAAAAACGCAACAACCCAAGCTAATATTACGCTGTTATGGGTAAATATACTATAAAATTGAGAAAGCAAAGTAAGCGCATAAAAGATTGATAACGGCAAAATCCAACGGATATGTCCATTACCGCATTTGCGATATGAAATACTCGTGATAAGCCCTGCGAAGAATGACAGGACAATTGCGCCTGGAAGAGAAAAGTCCTCTATAAGCCCCCGGAACAGGGTATAGATGTTGGTGGATCCGCCCGATTCAAAATATATAGGTATAATGTACACTCCCCCTTCCCTTTCAGCTAAACCCAGGAAGTCAAATGGACCGGGAAAAGTATAAGCACCTAATGTTAATCCAATAGATTCTTGGAAATTAAACCATGTGGTAAAAGCAGCAAGACTTCCGAAAGCACCTACTTTCATATGATTGAGAAAACTACTGTCTATGGTATCTATGGCTCCACCCCTAAGCCACTGCAACGATACAAAAATCAATACGAGTAATGCAACGCCTGTTACTAACAATAATACACTTTTAAACTGAACCACCTTATATTTTCCGTGGGACATATAGACTTTTACTGACAAAAATCCAGAAAGCCAGAGAATCATAACGTAGACTATTCCTGCCCTTGCTGCTACAATCATTCCGGAAAGCAGTGAAATAAAAAAGGGCATTATACACATCACTTTTTCTCTAAAGGATTTTGCAAAGCTAAAACTTAAACCTCCCAGCAGTGATGCCGGAAAAATCCAGCATTGAAAAATCTTAACCAGCAATGGGTCAGAAAGCCCCTCCTCATTATACCGGAGCACCGAGAATAAATGTCCCATGCTCAGCAACTCGTCGATGGAAAACGATAATCCAAACATTTTTATCCCGACCGATACTAAGAATGCCACTCCAATGGCGGATACGATCGTCAGCAAAGATGTAAGCTGGTACATTCTTTTTATAATAACCGTAGAAACATTACCCGATATTCGTTTATCGTCATATTTGGTCCAATTATTATCTGGAGCCATGAATGAGAACATAATAAGGCTACCCGCTTGAAATGAAGAAACGATCAAAACAATTGCCCACATACCTGTTGGAAAGACGGGAAATTCCGGGGCAAATAGTAACACGATAAAAGTAAAAGTCGCCCAGTAAAGAGAAAAAAAGGGAGCGGGTGCAAGCCAATTGCCTTGTAAGGATCGTGCAAAAAACGCAAGGACCAAAAGTAAAAAGGCCGGAACGATGGTTAATAGCGAATGGTTCAGCATCGTATATTAAAATGTTATCCCATCTGATCTCGAAAGCGCTAACCCTTACCACGCTGTTTGATTCTGATGTGTGCCCATCGAGACAGGACCAGACAGATACATAGGTATACTCCGGCTGAAACAATTAACATGTATGCAGCAGCAATCACTCCATAAATCGGCAAGAAATAATAATTTCCCAGCATACTTGTTATCAGCGCGGCCATTGCGGAGAATAACATCCATATCGTTTTTCCAGAAAGCTCAAGCGGTTTGTGCACGAGCAGGGCAAGTTGCCAGAGAAACCCGCCAACAAGCAACGGCAATATCAGAGTGGAGAAGGAGTTGTCGGAACTGTTTAAGATCGTCCCCATTAGCTCGATGATCGAGTTGGAAAAGACCAGAAAGATGCCAATCGTTATAACGAATAGCAGTAGTTGCCCCACGATAGCGAAGATCAGGGCAGACATCGCATCCTTTCTTTTTTTCAGGTTCCAATATTTCATGATATAGGGTTGAGACCCCAGTGTTATGGGGAAAAATAGAAATGAATATCCCCGTACAATAACGTCATAGATGCCAGCATAAGTACCCGTTTCTGTAAAACTAAAATAATGTTGAATGAGATATCGGTCTGTTACCTGTAACATGGAACTGGAGGCAATCCACAAAGAAAGAGGCCATCCATATTGCCATGCATGATTGATAAAAAGTTTAGCCTTAACTCTGTATTTCATGGGAAGATTGGTATCAATATCCCTAGAAGGCCATGAGGCCATAAGGAACAATGGCAAGGCATATGAAAAAATTAACGCCAACAGAATTACGGGGTAAGTCTTCTTTATCAGCAATAAAAATATGACAGGCAAGATTAAGCCTAGTATTGCCTGTGTCCCATTGAGTAGAATTATGCGGTTAGGCCTTATCTGAGCCTGGAGTAAAACCGTATACAATTCGTAGCAGTTTAGTGCTCCAAAGAGGACTACAATCAGGATTAATGTTGGCCACGAGTAACTGCTATAGGCATTAAAGCCAAAAGCGTTTATCAACGCAAGTGTAACCGTACCCGCAAGGGTGGATAAAACAAGTGCTGTAATAATGGATTTTTTTGCTACGGGGATAGTAACATATCTTTGATAGTAGCGTTGAAGTGACTGCTTAATCCAACCCATGAAAAGGGCGCTGGATACGCTAACAAAAGAAAAGGCCAGCGCATATCGTCCATACTGCTCGTTGCCTATTATCCGGATAAATAATGCGACAGCTAAAAAACTGCAAAGACCAGGGACAACCTTACTAATGGCATACTTTGTACTATCTTTTATCAGCGGATATACAGTGTTGTTTCCCTTCTCCACGAGAGGAACGATAATAGAACTCTTCATTGGGCTTTCGGTTAAATGGGTATGACATCATCCGTACAACGTTCAAATGAAAAAAGATATTTATTTGGTTGATAATTTGTAATGGTACCTTCCTCCTGTGATTATATCTTTAATTTTTCTTCTATAGTTTGACGGGCAAAGAGTAAGAAAATAGGACCGGGCATTCTTCAGTAAAGATGCCATGTTTTCCAAAGGGGTCATAACCTTTCTACCCTTCAAGTTAACCACAATACCAAGAGACTTCAATTTATTTACTACACTGCGTTGCCACTTGCCCTTTATTACACCGTGCATAACATGAAAATAGGTTTTCGAAGTACAGTAAAACCCATCATAATCATCGGATCGAACCGTCCCGTTTACCTCAAAATCCCACGCACTTTCACCTGGTTTAAGTAAATCCAATAACACGTTGGTTTCCCAAACGGATAAGGAAGTAGAGGTTCTGTAGATCGCTCCCTTCGGGATAACACCCGCTGGTACTAGTCGGGATGGCATCATTCGCATATACTTGGCGTTATATGACATCATCCAACTAAAAGTCTGTAGCACTTCTTGTGTATTAACAAAACCGCGCAAGAAGATATCATCCAGAAATAAGAATACATATTTTTCCCTTATTTGTCCCACCCCTTTTAGCAAATTGTCGGACCAAGAAATATCATTCCCAATTGTAATGTTCGTTACCCTAGGAATATTGGGGTTAGCATTATTATTTAGAAGGTAAACATTAAACGGACAATCCGGCCAAAAACGCCAGAACAATTGGAAAAACGGCCCCCATAAGTCGGAGTATTTATCACAAGAGACAACTAAAACAGCAAACTGATTATTTACATGCCGGAGACTATTCATAAAACCGTCTAATCATAGCACACACCCGTTCAATATCTTGATCACTTAGCTGTGTTGCAGATGGCAACCAAAGCCCTTCTCGGCCAACGTGTTCTGAAACGGGATGATTGCCGAACACTCCATATGCCTTCTGCTTGTTGATGGGTGGATACATTACCCTCGTGCCGATACCGTGTCCTTTAAGAAAGGCTTGCAACTCATCGCGGCGTTCCACGAGGGCGTCAATAAACCAAGGGACGGTATAACGTAGGTCATGTTCAAAGAGGCGAATTTCTGCCATGTTGTCAAGCCCATCACGATAGCGTTGCCAGATCTCTTTTTTCCGCGCCACGCGCGCAGGTAGTTTTTTCATCTGTTCTATACCAATACAGGCCTGTAACTCGGTAAATTTAAAATTATAACCGATCGAATTATGAACATCATTTCCACCCGATGCACGGCCGAAATCCTTGAGGCGCCGTAGAGTAGATGCAATACGGTCATCATCTGTAATGAGCGCCCCCCCTTGTCCGGTAGAGATAATTTTTGGAGCAGAAAAGGAGAAGCTGCCTATGATGCCGGCTCGACCGATATGCCGTCCATCGGGATAGATAGAACCAAGTGATTGTGCTGCATCTTCAATGAGCATAATGCCCTTCTCTACCGCGAGGGCTTCAAATGCAGCGATACCTGCTTTAGGATATCTGCCGTTCGCTGCAACCAGCATGATCGCCTTCGTTTTAGAGGTAATCGCTTTTCGAGCAAGTTCAATATCCATACATAGCGTCGTCTCTTCAACATCAACAAACACAGGCACGGCTCCAAACATCTTAACGGAATTTGGCGTGGCAATCATTGTAAAGTTAGGAACCAGCACCTCGTCGCCAGCTTGAATCCCCGTCGCTATTGCCGCTAGAGTAAGGCTGATTGTACCGTTATTGACAACGATGCAATGCCTGGCACCGGTATATTCAGCAATCATCTGCTCAAAACGCTCAGTCCGCTTAAATTCAGTAATGAAGCCCTCTTCGTCCATATATTCACAGAGAGCGCGTTTTTCCTCTTCTCCAAACCACGGCCGCATTTGTATTATAAATTTATCTGCCATTTTCGTGTCTCGCCAAAAACCTTTGCTCCATCCGCAGAATCTCTTCTTTATTGCGTTGCTTAATTTTCTTTGCCGGAATACCCGCGTATAAGGCCCATGCTTCAAGGCTGCTATTAGCCAAAGAGAGCGCCCCAAGAGCAGATCCCTCGTTGAATTTCACATTCGGGAGAACAACCGAGTTGGCACCCAGAATACTGTGCCGCCCGATTTCAATGATACCAATCCCAAAATTGCCTTTGTACTCGGGGGATACCATCGGAGTGGCCAGACCTTCAAGATAGTCATCACTACCGGCGGCTAATACCACATTCGGTGCCAATGTTGAGAATGACCCAAAATTAATTAATGCCGAACGACCCCCAATTAACTTGCAACCGGATGCAATGTGAACGAAGCTTTGAATGGTCAATGCCGTTGATATATAGGTAAAGTCATCAATAATCACGTTATCTCCAATTTCAACAAGTTCTGGATGACGGATTCTGACCGTCTTGCCAATAATTACATTTTTTCCACACTTCTTTAGGTTGGAGGGATCAAAAAAAATGTTGCTCATCAAAAACGCCTTCGATCCGCTTCTGCACCGA
The DNA here is from genome assembly GCA_005239595.1 of Candidatus Troglogloeales bacterium. Lineage (GTDB taxonomy): Bacteria > Nitrospirota > Nitrospiria > SBBL01 > SBBT01 > SBBT01. The sequence goes on from SBBT01000097.1 coordinate 6,206, forward strand.
CATACGGTCCATTCTTTATTTCCAAAACCTGAGTACCATCAACAAGAATATGATATCCGTGCCCCCCACGGAGAAGGACCAGCAAATCGCCCTCTTCAGCAACGATTTCCGTTATTTTCCTACCTGAAGAATCATACACATCTGCTCGAATCCGGCCTTTCCGAATATAGAGCACCTCCTGTGTCCATAAGACTTCTCTCTTTACTTCATTATGGGCATGTGCTAGGAGTTCTTTGCCCGCCGGGTAGTCCCAGACGCCTACTTGAACGTAATCTTGATTAGGAGAAAAAAACTTGAACCCCTGACCCCAAGCCTCTTTGGCGGGAATGTGACGAGCTAAAACAATATCACCCTCTTTGATCTCTTGAATAGACATCATTTCACCTCATTCTGAAGATACCACTCTATCGTAGCCTGAACCCCTTCCTCGAAAGAGATCTGGGGCGACCAACCTAACAGTTTCGCTCCTCGCGAACCTTCCACTGTCTTATAAGGGGCGCCATCCGGCTTGCTGGTATCAAGACGAATCTCACCTTCATATGCAACATAATGTTTGATTAACTGAGCCATTTCGAGAATCGAGACGCCCCGAGCCACACCAACATTGATGGGATCTAAAGTGGCTTCAGCATCAAGACCTCGTACCATTGCCTGCGCACCATCGTCAACGTGCAACCATTCCCTGACAGGTTTTCCGCTCCCCCAGACAACAACAAAGGGATCGTCTGCTTGCTTAGCGCGTATAAACTTCATAATAAGCGCACCCAGGGCATGCGAACGCTCTTCTTCAAAGTGATCACCGGGGCCATACATATTCGAAAAGATAAGATTAAAAACATCCACACCGTACTGTTTAGCGTATGCCCATGAACCCACCCAAAATGCTTTGCGCACAAAGCCATATACGAGGACCGATTCGTGGAGCGGTCCATCCCAGAAGGCTTCTTCCCTGAAAAGAGTTGCGCTTGCAGGATAAGCGCAGTTGGATATGGGATTGACCATCCGCTTCACTCCAAAGTGGTGGCATGCTTCAAGCAGGTTTAAAGTCATCGCAAGGTTGTTGCTGAATAGTTCCGCAGGGTGCTTATAGCCGAACTGGATGCCACCAACATAAGCCGCACAATTCAGCACATATTGAGGACGCACACGCTCGAACAACTTCAACGTAGCATTTATGTCACGCAGATCTATCCCTAGACTCAGAGCGGTTTTTTCATAAATGAGCCCCCGCCTATCCAATAGCCTACCTACCGCCTTGCCAAGGAATCCAGTGGCTCCCGTAACCAGAATCATTCCTCTTTTCCACCATAATTATCATACTGCAAATCGTAATTTACCATGATTTTCACTAACTGGCGAATGGACACTTTTGCCTGCCAACCCAGTTTATGCTTTGCTTTTGAAGGGTTGCCACAAAGCAGATCAACCTCCATAGGGCGATAATAGCGTGGATCAATTTCCACTAAAATCTTTCCCGTTGCTGTGTCAATCCCCTTTTCTTCGACTCCGGTACCGCGCCATTCCATATGGATACCTACTACTTCAAAAGCATACTCTACAAACTGCCGAACCGAAAAGGCTTCCCCTGTGGCAATGACATAATCCTGCGGCGTTTCTTGTTGTAACATAAGCCACATGGCTTCAACATATTCCTTCGCATATCCCCAATCCCGTTTTGAATTAAGATTACCTAACTTAAGTACCGCTTGCCGTCCTTGTTTTATGCGTGCAACGGCTTTAGTAATCTTCTTCGTTACAAAGGTTTCACCACGACGAGGAGATTCATGATTAAACAAAATACCATTACAGACATACATGCCATAGGCTTCCCGATAATGAGCGCACATCCAGTACGCATACAGCTTCGCTGCACCATAAGGGGACATCGGGTGGAAAGGCGTTTCCTCACTTTGCGGGGCCGTTTCTGGGAAGCCACCAAACAACTCCGAAGTCGACGCCTGATAGAACCTGGTTTTTATTTTTAAATCCTTGATTGCATTTAAGAGACGGATCGTTCCCACCGCATCCACTTCTGCGGTATATTCTGGAACCTCAAACGAAACAGCAACATGCGATTGCGCCCCCAGGTTATAGACCTCATGAGGTACGATCCTGGACAACAACGTGTGTAGGTTACTCGAATCGGTAAGATCACCATGATAGGTAATAAGGCGATTATGAACCATGAGGTGATCGATTCTGTCCGTCGTAAAAACAGACGAGCGTCTCAATATGGCGTGAACCTCATATCCTTTCTCCAACAGAAGCTCGGCAAGATAGGATCCATCTTGCCCGGTAACGCCTGTAATAAAGGCTTTTTTCATAATCACTACGTTTTTCCCGTGTTCCTTATTGTTTGAAGCACAATCTGCGAATCGTGAAAGGTTATTTCTATTAGTGAATTACTCTTGACTTCCCGATGACGATGGCCTTCCGACACTGGTATAACGAAATTCAGTCATCTTCTTCGGATCATAAACATTGCGAAGATCAATAAAAACAGGCGACTTCAGCCGTCGTTTGATCTCTCCCAAATCAAGATTGCGAAAGAGATTCCATTCGGTCATCAATACAATCGCATCGGCCCCCTCCGCCACCCGATAAGGATCGCTTGCATATTCAACCCCCTCCAAAACTTTTTGTGCTTCTTTCATGGCCGCCGGATCGTACGCAACAATGATGGCGCCTCTTTTTTGAAGGGCGGTAATAATGGGGATGGATGGGGCGGCCCGCATATCATCGGTGTTCGGTTTGAAAGAAAGACCTAGAATGCCGATCCGCTTGCCGTTGATCTCTCCAACGGCATCGTTAATTTTTTCAACCATCCAATCTTGTTGTTTCCGATTGGCTTCCATCACCGCATTGACAATTTCAAATTGATACCCATTTTGTTGGGCAATACGTGCCAGACTCGATAAATCTTTTGGAAAACAGGACCCCCCAAATCCTGGCCCCGGCTGCAAAAATTGAGGTCCAATTCTCCCATCCAGACCGATTCCTTTGGCAAGAACCTGAACATCGGCTCCTACATATTCGCAAAGATGTGCCATTTCATTGATAAATGTAATCTTGGTTGCAAGGTAAGCATTGGACGCATATTTAATCATCTCGGCTGTTGCAATATCGGTTATTACCATCGGGGTTTCGATCAAATAGAGTGGCCTGTATAAATCCCGCAGGATGGCGGCGGCATGCTGACTGGACGTGCCAATGATAACCCGATTGGGACGCATAAAATCTTCAATGGCGCATCCCTCCCGTAAAAACTCCGGATTGGAGACAATGTCAAAGTCGAAATGCTCCTTGAGCCGGCTCCCGATCCTTTTTCTTATTTCCTCTCCGGTTCCGACGGGCACCGTGCTCTTTGTCACAATTACCTTGTAGCCATCCATGTGGTCCGCGATGGCGTCCGAGACGGCATCAATATAGGTCATATCGGTAGACCCATCGCCACGGGGAGGCGTTCCCACCGCAATAAAAATTACGAGCGCACTTTGAATGGCCGAAACGATGTCTGTCGTAAAAATCAGCCGTCCTCCCTGTATATTTTTTTGAATGAGATCTTCTAACCCTTGCTCATAGATCGGACTTTTGCCCGATTGCAACGTTTTGATCTTCTCTTCATCTTTGTCCACACAAGTCACCTGTACGCCAAATTCCGCGAAACAAGCGCCTGTCACCAAGCCTACATAGCCGGTTCCGATCACTGCAATATTCATCGTTTCATTCTTCCCCTATAATCCTACTCTCCCCAAAAGACCCTACTTGAGGCCTATTCTTTTCTTCTGCCGGGAAAAACCAGCTTGAATTTTGGAGAAATTTAAGCCAATTTGCTAATCCACAACAGGCGTGATTGTATAAAAATCAGGTTGGAATATCAAGCAATCGGATTGCCTTGCCCACCCCCAGTTTTTGAAGTATGAGGGCTGCTCCCTCCGGAGGTGTTGTGGAACCTGCCATAACATGCACCTCGGGCAACTCAGGGGCTTCGTATGGGCCATCTAGTCCTGTAAAGTTCTTCAGTTGCCCTTGAAGGGCCTTGGCATACAGCCCTTTCGGGTCTCGGCGCATACATTCCGAGAGCGGCGTATCCACAAACACTTCGTAAAATTCCCCGGGTCCAAACAGTGACCGAGCATACGCCCGTTCTGCGCGAAATGGACTGATAAACGCCACAACAACAACCAAACCAGCATCCACCATTAAGTGGGCTACATGGGCCACGCGGCGGATATTTTCAGCACGGTCATCATCGGTAAAACCCAAGTCACTGTTTAATCCATGGCGGACATTGTCTCCATCCAGAACGTAGGTATGTTTTCCCATGCCGTGCAGTTGCACTTCCAACTCATTTGCCAGCGTTGTTTTGCCTGCGCTGGGCAGCCCCGTCAGCCAAATACATACGGGATGTTGCGCCTTCAACAACGCACGAGCCCCCTTGTTCAGTGAGGGGGCCTGCCAATAAATGTCTGTGTTCATATGACCTGTTCGTCTGGCTTTCTATTTATTTTTGTGTAGGGCACTTTGAGTTTGCAATGGCCTGCAACGGCAGCGCCACTTCTTCTTGTGTCAGATAACGGCTCCAAGAGACAATGCCAATCTGTTTGTCGTCATAGTCGTTGATGCGAGACCAGAGCAGACGGTCTTTGGTAAAGCGAAGGTGGCGGCCCACCTCACTCTCTTCGATAAATAAGCCTCCATCCGGCAATAGTTGGGCCCGCCCCTCCGTGACGGTTACAGGCCGCGTTTCCACCATTAACTTGGCATACGGTTCAGAAACCTGTTGGGTCACAAAGTCATAAACCATAACCCCATTGGTATTGCCCGGAACCATAAAATATTGCGGAGCATAACTGGCTGAAATGACATTATTGTTAAATACCAAAATTTGGTGATCGCCAATAAACGCAACAGAATGCTGGTTCATCCATGGACCGGTCTTATGCCAGATAATACGGCCCGTTGCGGGTCTGTACAAGAAGACAGTACTTGAATGTCGGGCCGATATCAACAGGTCGCCACGCTGCCAATGTTCCGTGGTGGCGCGCGCCACGGTGATCTGATTTAAGTGGATCGGGTCCTTGTTCAACACTTTCCCGTGGGTGCCAAGAAGTAAGGCCTGTAGACCGTTCTCACGCATAATTTTCGCGAAGGAGCGTTTCTCGAGCAACCTTCCTTCCGGAGAGACCTTGGCGATCGCATCATCCCGTATTTGATCCTGTAGCCATGGGTTGTCGGCAAAACCATCCAGGGAAATTGCCGGGGCCAGAATATTGCCGTCGTTGTCTATTTCAACGGAGTGATGCATCACGTCATTCAGAACCCATACCGGCTTGCGACTGCAATGACCCATGCGAACCATCGCGCTTGCTGTATTGAATATCACACTGCCGTCTGGCATAAGCATTGGGTGAAACGCCCTCGCGCTTTTCTTCGTATCTTTCGTCATTGGTATTTTCTTGAGGATGTCCTTCCAGTCCGGCACCCAACGGACAATGATATCGCCGTTGGCCACTCGTATCAGACTGACAATCGACTGCTGCGTTTCACGATCTACACCGGAAAACAGGAGATAACCCGTGTCCTCCACGGCGGGAAAACTTCGCTGCCAATGACTTTGTTCTGCGGTTTTCTTGTCTACCAGGAGTAGATACGGATCACGACTCAGTAGTCTTACTATTTGCAGTATTGAGGCTCCGATCTGATAAGGAAACTCGGCTATGGCGAGAATAGCATTGGTCTGGCTCTCCGTTAGACGACGGTCTTGCATGAGGGCCTGTCTGACCGCTAATGCCGTAATCAGAACCGTTCCCGTCAATGCTAACAAGATGACTGCAGCAACCCATAACCGGAACGGCCATGGATTGGTTTTTTCAGTGGGTTCTTCCATCGTTTAATAAGTGGGCTTTAGTTTTCGTTCAGACACTCATTAAGGCATTACCTAAAATAGTCGCGCTCAAGCAATCTTTCTCCTAAGTACTTGGCCCCCGTTCTAGACAAATGCCCATAATCCCATATGTATAACTCACCATTATCGGCAACGAGATTACAAACACGCTGTATATCACAGAATAAAGAGATTCTGTCTACAAACGGAACATTGTTTTTTTTTGCGAACTCGGCCATACGCTCATTAAGAGTAATTTTTTCGCGATTGATGAACCGAGGCGAAAGCCTAACCAAGCCGTCATCACCTGACCTTCGAGAGAGAAACTTATTCACATCTTTTTTGAATTCAACAGGAGGGCCCATAAGAATAACCCGCTGACCCGCCTCTTTGAGCGCATCCAATTCCAAAACCAATCCACTAAAATCATTTGGCCATCTACTTGCGAGTAAGACGTAATCCAGTTTGTTTTTTTTGGCGAACTCAATCCCATAATCAATTAACCGACGACAGGGATCGTCCTTATCTCTGTAACGGGATCGTATGGCCATACAGCCAGCCCCTGTTACCTGTAGCAGATTAAGGTGATGATGTGTCTCTTTAAGTGCAACATACAAATCTGCCGCGTGACTATCGCCTATAATCAAAACATTTTTCTTGTCAGAGACAATCTTTAAGCAGTCCGATATCCCAAGACGATATGCATCGAACGTCTGGTCAGGATTATTAAATTGGCAGTAGGGTGCCCTTATTGCCACCTGTCTATCGGCAGTCATCTGCTCTATGTAATTTGGATGACTCGCCACAATGAAGTCGTACTTTAAGAGTTTTCTCTCTCCGCCTTTTATAAGAGAAGTAGATCGCGGGGATATCCCATGATTTTTATATGTAAGAAAACCGACTATCCCAATAAAAAGTGTTGTCAAAACAAGTAACGCAACATTAGCCTTACTCGACCCTTGAAGTCTAATGGGTCGCTCTAAAAAATTGTAAGTGAGCCACGCCAGTACGATAGAGAGGACACCGATGGCTATCCGTATTGCTCTACTTGGAGACTCACTCTCGATAATCTTCACAAACGAAAGCAGTGGCCAGTGCCATAAGTAGAGCGGAAAGCTAATCAATCCGAACCAAACGGCGACTTTGTTTGACAAGAGATTTCGATTAACCCAAGCATTCGCTCCGGCAGAAATGATTGACACGGAACCTAGCACAGGCACTATCGCCCACTGACCAGGGAATGGGATGTGCTCGTTGATATGACAAAACCCATAAGCTAACAGAAACAATCCAAACCAGGAAAAGACATTATCCCGTATCTTGCCATTAACCTCGGGTATATGTCTGTAGATGTCGTAACCTACCCAACCCACCACCTTTTTCTTAATGTCTGCGGGAGCATCTTTCTTATAGATGCTTGCCCATGCCAGCAAACTGCCACATAACAGCTCCCAGAAGCGTGTTTGCGGAGAATAAAAGGTCGCTACCGGGTCTTTACTTACACCGTTAAGGTTCAAATAGAACGACACAATGGCGACAATCACTGTAATTGTCAGTAAATTAAACTTCCACTTCCATGCTAGCCATAGCAACAGCGGCCAGACAATGTAAAACTGCTCTTCTACCCCTAAGCTCCAAAGATGTAGGAGGGGCTTGGTCTCTGCAGAGTTATCAAAATAACCTGTTTCCCTCCACATCACAAAATTAGATATAAACCCAGTCCCGGCGGCAATATGCTTTCCGAGTTGCTTGTATTCGTCAACCAACAACAAAAACCACCCCAATGCATAGCTTACGACTAAGACGAGAATAAGGGCGGGGAAAATGCGCCTAATGCGACGTGCGTAGAATGCGGTGAAGCTAAAGGTCCCCCTATCTAAAGCCTCAAAAATAATTGTTGATATGAGGAAACCGGAGATAACAAAGAAGACATCAACGCCTATAAAGCCCCCCTTCATCCAGCTTGGAAATGCATGGAAAGAGAGGATTGACAACACGGCAACGGCTCTCAAACCATCTATGTCTGGGCGATAATTAGGGCGTGACAGCCGTGGTTGTGTGGATGTCATTGGCTCAGAATATTATCCCACTTGATTAGCATAGCGTGTTTTTTTGATCTGATATTGCTCAATTAATCCTGTATCTTATTTCTATAACACCATTGGACCGCGCCGTAGGTTTTTAGAGGGGCACCTGAATAAGTTGGCTTTACTTTCTGTTAATCGGGCATGTGTGACCTTCGTGGTCAAGACCAGTTCAGGGTCAAACTCCGTTGGTGGTTTTATCTGGCTCAACGGCGGCCTGACCTGTGCGGCCATTGCCAATGTGTCTGCTTCGATCTCCAGAACACGAAAAATGGCGGCAAGCGCCTCCTGAGGGAATTGGCACATCGCGTCATGGTCAACGAAGCGGAGGCGCAAATCTTCCTGCTCCAATATATACAGGTATACAGCGTTCCAGTAGTCTAGCCAATAGTTTGGGTTGTCAGGGTGCAGTGCCGGATTCATGCGGGGCCGCGCAAAGGAAAACGGCAGATGCCCGGGGCCAAACTCATAATGACCCAACCACCCCATATATCTTTGCGTAAAGCCATCACCCGCTTCGCGACAAAAACGGAGATGCAGGCGGTGGAGCGAACGCGCCGTTGCAACCGGGCCCCGGTAAACTAGCAGGATAGTCGCTGTCGGATCAGTGGATAGGCTGCGTAGCCGTAGCAGGTTGTTGTTGTTTTTCGATAGATATCGCGTTGGCGCACTATCCAGTGGAGTCGGATCGGTTCGTGGTTTTGCCACAAGGACACGGTAGGTTGCAAAAATCTCTAATACGTCGTCACTCACCTGATCCGAACCATACGTCTCTCCATGACGTTGGGCCGTATCACTGAAGGTACGCCAGAACACCTCTTCAAACGACTCTGGGCTATCATAGTCTACCAAAATACCGTCACCGTGAGCCCGCTCGGTTAGTGTGGCCTTACGCTGGAGGCCGTGGTTTAACCGTTTCCACAAATTGGGCGCCAATACGAACGGCATGTCACGATACGTCAAAGAGCGAAAAGTGTCCGATTGGCTCAGAAACTGCAACAGCATCGTGGTCCCCGATCGGGCCAGGCCGCAAACATAGACTGCTCCGTCAGCGCGTCTCTGTAGGTTCTTTGGAAGAGCAAATAGGCATTCCAGATCAAACGATAACTTTCTGACGACTGATGGCTGTAAAGCCAGCCAGTGAAGCCAACGATCGAGTTGGCTGTAGATTTTCTTGTCTTCACTTTTATCCTGCGATAAGCCTGCCCCTCGTAAAATCACAAAAAGCCACCATGCGGTTCCAAAAACGGTTGTTGCCAACAGATACATGGATTTCTGTGAGGCGTTCCATGAGAGCGCCCAGGGAAAGAAGAACAGGATGGTTGTTATCAGGACAAGAAAGGCCGTCAACAATAGACCAAAGCGCAGCATAGCCCACCCGCTTTGCAACAGTAAACGCTGCCCTTGCTCTTCGTCCTCGGCCTGCCGAAACATCTGTAGACTGCGCCATAATGTTGCCACTTTACCCTTGATCCCGTCTTCTTGAAAGACGTTGAGAAAGGACTCAACAACAACGATTGCGACGCCTGCCGCAATGAGCCAAACCATCACTTTTTAGAACGGACCCAACGGATAAGTTGTTTTATGGGGTACCACACAACGCCCACAACCAGCATGAGCAAGCCCAAGAGCACACCCAGTGCTGCGGCGACGGCACTGGCTCCCAACCCTGGGCCAACGTAGGCCATGACGGGCTTGGCCAATATCAGAAATAAAAGTGATAAAAAAACGAAAGGCATATCCCTCTTCTAACTCCCAATCGCCCGATGGTCCGTTCGAACTGTTTTATCAACGCCCCTAATTTTTCACGCATTGCTACATAAGACCGTGATCTTGTTTTAGCGATCCGCTTGAACTCCTCCGACATCAGATGAAAATCCACCACCTCTATCGTGTGCAAGTCTGGCAAACCCTCCATGTCCTTTCCATCCCAAGGATCACGCCTGTAGGAAGCGCGTTCTCTGCCTCGATCCCGATATCGTAGTCGGATCGTTCTGTTTCTTGTCCGGTTGCTTGCGATCCGAACAGGAAAACCTGGCACGTTATGCCAGCAGGCACCCTCCGCCGGATAATTTCTATAGCTGAACTCAGAATCTCATTGGACGTCATGATGATTCCTTCCCATCCAATAATATCAATCACTGAAACGACTGTTTCAAAAGAATGGCACAAAAGGCGCGAAAGACATCTAAATGCTTCTTTAAAATTGTCTGCACGATATCCAGGTTCAATTTTCGGTAATCATGAATAGCAATATTACGAAATCCAACCATCGCCTGTAAACCGTTGCTTAAATCAGGCGAAATGATATTTGCATTTTGTAACATCCGAAACGCGTCACGGCTTTCCTGCGGAACACCCAAACGATTTAACCGGACTAAATGCATTGCGGCATCAATGGATGCCTCGCAACTCCGCTGTAAATTCAGCACAATGGAATCTTGACGCGTATAATTTATAGCAAACTCGTCTTCTTTCCCTTGATATTCCTCCGCAATCCGGCCCAAACAACGTTCAATGATCGCCACCTTGTTGATCAAGACGTCATCGGGCATATACCCTGCCTCTCTGTTGAACGTCTTCCAGGATGCCTCGACGCTCTTCGTTTAGCCTGGCATAGGCCGCAAACGTGTTATCTTCAAAGCAAATAACATGATTTTCATCTGCACAATAAAGACGCCGTCCGTATGCAACGACTTGTAACCGCATAACGGTTGAAGCCGCTAAAAGGTCAATGAGGTCTACGTCACGACCCGCTGTTTGCGCTATCTTTTGGGCCGCCTCCCACCGAGCGACAGGATCAAGTGGATGGGTTGACAAGATGGCTAAATCCAAATCACTTTCTTTATGCGCACGTGCCGTACCAAAGCTTCCAAACTGATAAATCGCCAGCGCCTCCGGGAAGCACGATAACAGACAATCAACAATAACATTGTTGGGTTTTGTCCCATCTGCAAAGCCCGTATTGTGTTTCTCCTCCATCTTCTCGTTCTCTTGTTTTTTAAAACGTGTGCCGTGTCCCATCAACGATACGGCCATCTCCTAGACGGAGAAAAAAACTGCGATTTATTTGTTGATCAAAATACCTGTAATAACTCGTGCAACCGGACAATGCCGGCTAATTGTTCTCCGTCCAAAACCGGCGCCACGTTTAAGGGCCGATCCCTTTTCTCCATCATGGCGAGCGCATCAACGGCCATAAGGTCTTGTTGGATGGTGATGGGGTCCTTCGTTATAACCTTTGTCACGTCCAGTTGAAAAAAATCGGACGGATATTTCTGGAGGGTTCGTCTCACATCCCCATCCGTCATAATCCCTTCCAACCGATGGCCATCTTTCGAAAAGAGAACAATGCCCAAGCCATAGCGGCTTAACCCGATGATGACTTCTTGCATTGTTGCGGTGGCCAGATCGAGTATAGGACATTTTTCACGTCGAACCATAATGTCTCGTACTCTCAAGAGCAACCGTTTCCCTAATCGACCCCCCGGATGATAAACCGCAAAGTCTTCGGGTTGGAAATTTTTTAATTTCATCAGCGTAATAGCGAGCGCATCGCCGATGGCCAAGGCCACCGTGGTCGAAGAGGTTGGCGCCAAATTATGAGGACAGGCCTCCCTCTCCACCCCGCCATACAGTACAACATCGGCGTTCACAGCCAACGTCGATTTTAGATTTCCGGTAATCGCAATAATTTTTGTGCCTATTTTCTTTAAGGCCGGAAGGATGCCCGTGAGTTCGTCGCTTTCGCCACTCTTGCCGATCGCGATAATAATATCCTCTGGCGCAACCATTCCCAAATCGCCGTGCATCCCTTCTGCCGGATGGAGAAAGACGGCTAATGTCCCCGTGCTGCTCATCGTTGCCGCTATTTTGCGCGCGATCAGACCGGATTTGCCGATGCCGGTGACCACCACCTTCCCCCGGCATTGATGAAGCATCTCCACCGCGTGAAGATACGATTTATCAACATGACCTAAAATGTCATAGATGGCATCGGCTTCTTCTCGGAGGATCTCTTTTAATTGATTCAGAACGGCTTCTGGTTCGGAGGCGTAGATATTCATCTTGTATAGAACGCGTTAATCTGATCAACCACATGGGTTAACATCTCACGCGTTAGCTCCGGATAGATGGGGAGGGCCAGGGTCTCATTCGCCGCGCGCTCCGCCTCGGGGAAATCCCCGACGTTGTAACCCAGATCCTTAAAGCATTCCTGCAGATGGAAAGGAACAGGATAATAGATTTCGGTACTGATGCCATTCTTTTGAAGAGATTCCCGAAGGCGATCCCGATTTACA
>SBBT01000157.1 GCA_005239595.1 Candidatus Troglogloeales bacterium
AGTAACCGCAAAAGAATCTTGGGAGTCTTATTTTGGAAGAAAATTAGGAGAGCCTTCCGTGTTACTCCAGCGAAAGCGCCACCTCTTTAAAGGAGCAAGCGGTTTTTAACCATAGGGCAAAGCGTGTTGCCCCACCCAACAATCCACTGGAGCCGACCGCATGGTATATAGCCTTGCATAAATAACGCGATATCATATAGCATATCACCAACTTTAGGAGGTGATATACGTGCAATAAAAATTCATGGAACAACACAAAGCATCCGTCGACTCATCAGGCTCAGCAAAAAAGCCTTTCAAGACGGGGCCTACCGCGTGGCACACCGTTTACACGCAGTGGCCCTTAACATGGAAGGCAAGACGGCTTCCCAAATTGCCAATGTGCTTAAAATCCACCGATCCAACGTATCCCTCTGGCTGGTCCACTGGAAGCAACACGGCCTGGAGGGACTGTTGGAGGGGCATCGGAACGGTCGCCCGCCCGGGATCTCCGACCGCCAGCGTCATGCCTTGGTCGATATCTTAGACTCCGGTCCAGTGGCCTACGGATTTACATCAGGCGTCTGGACTTGTCCGATGGTGGCACGCGTTATCGAAAATGAATTTTCCATCACATACCACCCTGCCCATGTCTCGCGTCTTCTCCATGACTTGGATTTCTCCGTTCAACGTCCGAAAAAAACGTTGGCCCGAGCGAATAAAACCCTCCAATCGAAGTGGGTCCGTTATCGTTACCCCAACCTTTAAAAAAGCCCTGAGCGAGAACGCGGCGATCCTTTTCGAGGACGAAGCCAGCTTTCGGCAAGACCCCACGTTGCACCAAACATGGTCCCGCCGAGGACATCAACCCGAAATACCGACCTTGGGACAACGCAACACCCTCAAAATCTTCGGCACGATCGAACTTTACTGTGCGCGATTCCTCTACCATTTCGAGAACGTCTTCAATGCCGACACTTACATCACGTATCTCGAAATGATTCTGCGCCGGTACTTTCCCAGAAAAATCTACCTCATCCAAGACAATGCTTCTTATCACAAGGACAAAACGGTCTGGGCCTGGTTCTCAGATCACCGCAACTATATGGAAGTATTTAATCTCCTCGCCTATTCTCCAGAACTCAATGCCTTGGAGAGAATCTGGCATCACACCCGACTGCACGGTACTCACAACCGCTATTTTAGCACGCCAACCGAGCTTCATTCTGCACTCACAATCACCTTTCGTAGTATCCAACACAAACCGTCTCAAGTGCAGGGTTCCCTAAGACCCTATCAGTAACTATGTCGCGTTATTTATGCAAGGATATATAGGAGTTTGGTTTTAGGCAGTGTCGTTTCGCAGCCGGCTCACTTGGGTCGTTGGAACGCTGTCGGTGTTTTTTGGAAAAAGGCTTGTAGTCGGTGGGTCTTGTTTCTTAAAAACGCGGGTGAGTGGGGAACGTTCTTTTGGCCATATAACCCTGTTCAGGAATCTACGGAAAGTGCCTGTTGATTTTATTGTTGTAAGGGTATAGCGTGCTGGTTAAATGCGCCGTCTCTGTTCTTTTAGAAGTCGGGTTGTGACGCAGGCAGGGGAAAATGGATGTCGTTTCCCTGTAGGGAGTGCACGCTTTTCCAACCAGGCACTGGAGCCGACCGCGAATAGCGTGGTTGATTTTAGGCGGTGTCGTTTCGCGGCCGGCTCACTTGGGTCGTTGGGCTTAATTCAATGCAGGTTATGAGAATTCTTTGCCTGATTGGGCTTATTGCCTTTTTCTCTTACGCTGAGTGGAAGGTAATCCGACTTTACAATACGGCAAAGCACTGGCCAGTTGTCGAAGGAACCGTCATAAGCTCCGAAATGAAAGAATCGGTTCACCCTTTTCGGCAGAAGCATGAATGGAAACGCGTTACATACACATACACCGTTAATACTCACAATTTCACGGGTAACACCTATTCAACAAATTCACAGCCAACCTACTTTGGAATTGGTACCAAAAATTTTTTGAAAGAGTATCCTCATGGGAAAAGGGTAAATGTCTATTACAATCCAGCGTCTCCATCAGAGGCTTATCTAAAGGTTGAAAGCTTTGGACTTTGGGATTGGGTAACCCTTTTGTTTTTGGTTTGTTTTAGTTTTAGCTTGGTATCTGAGTTTAAATCTGTGTGGAAAAATAAATGACGGGGTTAGGTTTTTAAGATTACAAGTTTAAGGTCATATTTCATTACGGTCATAGCCTCATATGCCCAACCAGGCACTCAACACGGACGCGCAAAAAGCGCTCGCCGCTGAACTGGGTCGTTAGCCATCACAGATGTGGTTATGGATTAAAGGTAATGAATCAGGAGGGGGACATCAATGAAGCGTGTCCTTTCTTTCTGGGGTGGTCTTGCTGTTGGTGGGCTGGTCTTTGGTAGTGGGGGTATCTTATTTGGATATATTTTGGCGCATACTGGTGATCCCTCAGTGATCGTGCGAAATCTTACTCATTCACCCATTCCAGAAATCCGTATTGAGACTGATGTTGGCGAAACATACACTGTTGATGGCATCCCTCCAAATGGGTTTCGTCGCACCCGAATTTCAGGAAAAGACAAGGCTCTCTGGGTTGTTGCTACTCTATCTGACGGCAAGATGAAAAAGAGTGAGCAAATTTATGTGACATCTCAGGGAACAGTGTTTATCGCCGTTTCTGGAAATGCGATCAGCATTGACTATGCCCTTTGAGGGCTAACAATTCACTGGAGCCGACCGCAAATAGCGTGGTTGATTTTAGTCCGCGCCGTTGCGCGGTCGGCTCACTTTAGTCGTTGGGCGGCTTGCGGAAATTGGTAGTAGTTGTTTTGCAAAGCAAGGTGAACTCCAA
>SBBT01000222.1 GCA_005239595.1 Candidatus Troglogloeales bacterium
CGCAAATGCCATTGCTTTGAGGCGACCTGACCTTTTTTCACTTTCTTGACGGGTTTTATTAAAAAGTGTTACAAACCTCTCGGTTTGGGCCTTCCAATATGCCGGAGTGGCGGAACAGGTAGACGCAAGGGACTTAAAATCCCTCGTTCCTATGGAGCGTACCGGTTCGATTCCGGTCTCCGGCACCAAAATCTAACTTTCGGAAAACTGACCGACTTTTCCGTTGGCGGCGCACAGCGCCGCCCAAGCATTTCTCCCCGACAAATCCTCTCCACCCTGCGCGCGCAGGCGCGCCTCGCGGTTGGCCAAGACGAGGTTCGATCTCAAAGAAAATTTTTGAAATAGATTTGAAATAGAGATGGTAACTCGCGATCTAAGGTGGACCCCATTGCCTAGACATTTTTTATGATACAACTCCCCCCCAAGAACTTGTCAACTTTTCCCCTTTGTTCAAAATTGAAACTTAAAATAATCGATTTTAGGGCCATCATTTTTATCGGGGAGGATAAGGAAATACGGCCCACTCTCAAGCACGCAGACAGATAAACCTCCCTCGGTGTCCGATAATTGAGCGCTTGGTGAAACCGCGCGTTGTTGTAAAATCGGAGATAGGGCTTCAAGCCTTTCTGCGCTTCGCCCATCGTTTGATACCCCTTCAGATAAACCTCCTCGTATTGGACGCGTAGCCTATGCCGCTCCACAAAGATATTGTCCAGAGCCCGACCACGCCCATCCATGCTGATTCGAACATCCCGCGCAAGAAGACGCCCCGTGAAATCGTCGCTCGTAAACTGGCTCTCCTGATCCGTATTGAAAATGTGGTGATCCCATCTAAGAGACCGGTGACAAAAATGAGGTAAAACCGGATTCTGAAACTACCAAGATGTTGGTAGAGATACTTCAGGACGCCCCACATGATCTTATTTCTCCGCCTGATACATGGTTCATTTCATCCTGCCGGCTCTTCATCAGCTACATCATAGGGGATCCTGATCGGTTTTATGTCTCTGAACCGGCAAATCTGATATAATCGTGCGCGACGGGGCAGGTTACGAGGGAGATGGGCCATCCAAGCCTACCAGATGAATAGAAAGATTTTTTACTACATTGCAAAAACGGTTCAGGCGGCAGGGCTTTTGCTGATTTTAAATGTACTGCTTGTCTCGGCCTTCCAAGAGGGGAGCATGGGATTCCTCTTTAAATTTACCCTGGTCGGCATGGCAATTTTTATGATCGGCTGGATGCTGCAGCGGTTTTCTTAAGAGAGAGCTCTTTTATTGTCCAATGTCCCAGCCAATGCCCATTTCATAAAAAAACGCCGTCAACCGCGTCAAGGAATTTGTGAAGATAAGCAATCCGACGGCAATGAGAAAAGCGCCGCTTATCCCTGAGACCAGCCACATATAACGCGCCGTTCTCTTAAAATAAGCGAGAAACGATTGCATCCCCCACGATGAAACCAACAGTGGGAGCCCCAGTCCCAACGAGTAGACCGACAGAAGCTGCATGCCCCGCAATACCGTCTCGGATGCGCTCGCATAGAGGAGGATGGACCCTAAAATCGGACCGACACAAGGCGTCCATCCCGCGCCAAAGGCCACGCCCACAAGATAGGAACCGAGATACCCGACCGGTTTGCTTCTGAAATGATAATGTAAATCCCGCATTAACCAGAGCGGCTTGACGGCCCCCATGGTACACAAACCAAAGAAGATGATCAGAATACCCCCGATTTGACGTATCAGCATCTGATGTGTAATGAAAAATCGTCCAATGACCGTGGCCGTGGCGCCAAATGAAACAAAAATAGACGAAAAACCGAGAATAAACATCACGGAATTTTTGAGCGTCCGCTCTCTCCACTTGACACCACCCTCGGCCGACGTCAGTTCCTCCAGCGAAAGCCCCGTAATGTACGATATGTAAGAAGGAACTACAGGGAGGACGCAAGGCGAGATAAAAGAAAGCAGACCCGCCGAGAAAGCGATAAAAAATGAGATCGGTTGTTCCATACGCAGCAACCTCTTAAGAGGAAGCCCTCTCCTGAACCAATTGATCGATCAGCGTTCTTAATGCGGGGTCTGTCCAGTCTTTCGCGCCTAACAGACGGTGGGCAATCATGCCTTTCCGGCTGACTAAAATAGTGGTTGGAACAACCCTCACGTCGTATCGGTCATTCACAACATACTGCGTATCGATCAAAACAGGGAAGGAAAACCCAAATTCTTCGATAAATGCGCGGACGGGCGGTTCTCCCATGGTGTCAATGGAAACCGCTAAAATCTCAAAATCGGATCTGCGGTAACCTCGATAGAGCGCCTCCATCGATGGCATTTCAGAGCGGCAGGGCGCGCACCAGGTGGCCCAGAAATTAATCAAAACGACCTTTCCTTTAAAATCGGAAAGGGCGTTTAATCCCCCCTTTAGATTTTTTATCTTAAAATCGGGTGCCAGGAGTCGTGCATCCCCTGATTCAGCAGGTTGGTTCGGACTGACACCCGATGGGCCGGAACATCCAAGCGCCACCAGAAAAAAAGCCAGGAACATTTTTCTAGAGAGATCCACGGCCGCCCTTTAAGAAATCGGTTTCCCGGATCGGAGTGCCTCCAGCGCTTTTTTGACCATCTCGGAACTTTCGGTGTCAGGAGGAATGTTTTGGAAAGCCGCTGTCCACGCATCGTCTGCTTCCTGATGACGGTCAAGATGCAGCAAGGCAATGCCGCGCGCCCATAAAACCGCGGAATCTTGCGGCACGTTCACCAACGCCTGATCAAAATGCTCCAGGGCTTCTTCGTACATAAACTTATCTTTGGGCGATGCCGTCCGGATCAAAATCTCGCCCAGCGCGTAATGCGCGGTATGATTCCGCTCATCCAGTTCAAGCACCTTCAGCCAGGCGGCCTTGGCCTCTTCCCATCGTTCAAAGACCATATAAGACCGACCTGCCATCATCTGGTCCTGAATATTATTTGGATTTTCTTTGAGGCGTTTCTCCAGCCGCGCAACCATTTCTGCAGGATTGATGGGTCCGCCTCCGTCTGCCTCCTGTTGTGGTCGCTCCAACTTCCACTGGATGAGGGCATAAGCGGAAGAGGCCCCCGCCATGACCAGCAAACCGACAAAGAAGGAAAGGCCCAGCGATCTGGATCTGGACAAGGGTATTCCCCCCGCCGTTTGAAGCGATGCCTCCAGAGGAATATGATCAAGGCGGTTTAAAACTGCAACAAGCCGATTTTCGTATTCCAACTTCAGACGACTGTAGTCCATCGGCAGGATTTTGGCTTCCGCATGATTCGCTTCAAGTTCCACGAGGGATTTGAGCAGACCCTGCTTCTCAATGATGAGATCTCTCTTCTCTGCGTCCGGTACTGCTTCATCGCCGACGATAAACGGGATTTTCGTCTTCTGCCACAATGGGTAAACCATATAAAGGGCCACGAACACTAAAAGCAGGCCGGCAAAAAAATAGAACATAAATCACTCCCTTACGAATCGTTAAACGAGCCGAGCTCTTGTTCAATGCGCTTTCGATTTTGCCCGTCAATCGGCGCAAGTTCCTCCATCGGTTCCGTTGGGTTCGCCCACTTGCGAAGCATGACGAATAAAAAAGCCCCCCCGATAATGAGCAATGCAAAAGGACCGATCCACAGCAGCAAGTTGAGCCCTCTCTTACGCGGCGAAAGCAGGATAAAGTCTCCATACCTGCCGACAAAATAGGCCCGGATTTGGTCCGGAGACTCCCCCATTTTAGTTTTTTCCCGAATGATCTCCCGCATTTGATTGGCAAGCTCCGCATTCGATTCCCAGACAGATTCCGACTGACAAACAGCGCAA
>SBBT01000199.1 GCA_005239595.1 Candidatus Troglogloeales bacterium
CCCCACAAAACCGAAGGCTTCGCCTCCTGCGGCGTATCGGCCCTATCACCCCTATAGGGGTCCCTAAAAGTCTCACATGGACAAAACGAGTACAATCTCTTGCTTTTTATACGGTTTGTAATATAATTGCGCCGCTTGATGACGGCGGTAGGGGTTCCCATATTTGGTGAAACAGGAAAAATGGACCGACATTTTCTCGGTCTATCCGAAAGCAAATGTGCTGCATCGGTGTATTGCAAAGTTTTTAGACCTTTTGATCGTGGCGGCGATTTATCAGATACCGCTTCAAATCAGTTTTATCGCAGGGTTGTTCTACCTTTTGATTTCAGACGGTTTTTCGGAAGGGCGGAGCGTTGGAAAACAGTTAATCGGTCTTCAAACGGCTATCCCTGAAACCCGCAAGAGAGGATCCTTTAAGGAGTCGATTATTCGCAATTTCCCTTTGGCGATAGCCTATTTACTTTTTCCCCTTCCCTATGTCGGGGGATTATTAATGTTCGTGATCATCGGTCTTGAGTTTCTTTTAATCGTTGGGAACCGGAAAGGGATGCGCGTCGGGGACGAACTGGCGAGGACGCAGGTGTTGGATCGTGTGGTTTTTGAATCTTTAGAAAAATAGGCGAGGCGGCATGGGACTGATAAACAGCATCTTGGGTTGGTTTTCAAACGATTTGGCGATTGATTTGGGGACGGCCAATACACTCGTTTATTTGCGTGGCAAGGGTATCGTTATTAATGAACCTTCCGTGGTGGCCATTGAGAGAAAATCGGGAAAGGTGGTTGCCATTGGGTCGGATGCCAAGCGGATGTTGGGAAGAACCCCCGGCAACATTATTGCCCTTCGCCCGATGAAAGACGGGGTGATCGCCGATTTTGAAATTGCGGAGCAGATGTTGAGCAACTTCATTAGAAAGGCCCACAACCGGAACACGTTTGTCCGTCCCAGGGTGATTGTCTGCGTTCCTTCAGAGATTACGCAGGTGGAACAGCGCGCGGTTCGGGATTCGGCGGAATTGGCGGGCGCGAGGGAAGTGTATCTCATTGAGGAGCCGATCGCGGCCGCCATTGGTGCGGGGCTTCCGATTTCGGAGCCTTCCGGGAATATGGTGGTCGATATCGGAGGTGGAACGACGGATGTTGCCGTGATCTCATTGGCAGGCATCGTCTATTCTGAATCGGTCAAGGTTGCTGGCGATAAAATGGATGATGCGATCGTCAGTTACATTAAGCGAAAGTACAACCTGTTGATTGGCGATCACATGGCGGAACTAATTAAATTAGGGGTCGGTTCTGCCTATCCGTTGGACGAGAAAAAGACGTTTATGTTGAAAGGGAGGGACCTGATTTCCGGTATCCCGAAAACGCTGATCATTGATGATGGCGAGATCCGTGAGGCGCTGGCGGAGACGGTTTCTGCGATTGTGAACGCCATTAAAGTTGCCCTGGAGAATACCCCTCCGGAGCTTGCCGGCGATATTATTGACAAGGGCATCGTTTTGACAGGGGGCGGCTCTCTTCTCCGCGGCATGGATGTGCGAATTCGGGAAGAGACGAATCTTCCAATTATAACGGTTGATGATCCTTTAACGACGGTAGTGCTGGGAACCGGAAAAGCGCTGGAGCAGCTCGATCTTCTCCGGAAGATCTCTATGGCTTCCAGGTGAGGTGGTTGGGTCAACTCCCGGTTCTTGGAAAGTCGGGTGGCTTCTCCATGATGAGGCCGCGCGACGAAGATGTAGGTCGTGGGGGAGCTGATCCAGACATGCGATGCGGATTTCTAAAAAGGGTAGATGCCCCGCCGACCCAACTATAAAAACCGGTTTTTGTTTTTCCTCGTAATGTTAGGCGCAATCTCCCTCCTTGTTTTCCCTGAATTTCAAAGTCGAATTATCCGTTTGGTCGATATCCCCGTCGGCGGGGCAATCTTTTATGTGCAGCAAGGTGCCGCTTCGGTTGTAAAATGGGTCGACACGAGATGGTCCAGCTATGTAAGCTTGTCTCATGTCCATGAGGAGAATGAGCGTCTTCGCCGCACCATTTCCGTGCTGCGGGGCGAGAATAATCGCCTGCGGGAAAAGGACGCAGCCGTACAACGGCTTTATGCGTTCATGGATTACAAGAAAGACGTTCCACTGAATCTGGTCACGGCGGAAGTGATTGGCCGGGATCCGACCCAATGGTTTCACACGGTTATGATTAACCGGGGAGAGGCCGAGGGCATCAGGGTGGATATGGGTGTCATCACCCCTTCAGGAGTGGTGGGAAGAATTATAAGAGTGGGTCCACACTATGCGCTGGTTCTCTTAATGACGGATCGAAACAGCGGGATTGCGGCGATTGTGCAGCGCACCAGAGATGAAGGGATCGTTCAGGGAATGGGTGAGGAATTAATCGGGTTAAAATATTTCGCGCGTTTTGCAAAAATAGAGAAGGGTGACGCAGTGGTCACGTCCGGACTGGAGGGGAGCTTTGTCAAGGGGCTTAAAATAGGGGAGATTGAACAGGTGGAAAAAAGGGAGCATGAAATGTTCCTGCAGGTCAGGGTGAGGCCCGAAGTCGATTTTTCGAAATTAGAAGAGGTGTTTGTCCTTACCTCAACCGACGTCCCAGCCAACGCTGTTCTTGATGCAAGCGTGGGAGGACAAGAAAGAAGATAACCTCTTCTTTTTAGAGATGACGTTATGAAGCGGTTTTTCCCGATTTTTATCGTCCTCTTTCTTATTCCCATTGAGACGCTCATTTTAGAAAGACTTCGGATTTATGGGATTAAACCGGATTTATCGCTGGTATGGGTGTATCTGTTCGGCTGGGTACGCGGCGAAGTCCAAGGCATGGTTTGGGGTATGGCGTTGGGGGGGCTTCTTGACGTTTTTTCGGCCGGAGTCCTGGGGGTTAATTTTTTCCTAAAGACAGCCATAGGACTCCTCTCCGGTATTTTAGGAAAAATCTTTTTTAATCTCGTCTCCTGGGGGCTCGCCCTCACCCTTTTCCCTGTGTCGCTCGCACATGACTTCTTTGGGGGACTCTTTCTCCATAGCCAGGCGTGGGTGAATACGTCCATCGCCCGTGAAATGATGATCAGGGGAGGATATAATAGCGCATTGGCGCTCTTGTTCCTGTTGTTAAGCGGGTTTCATAAGACCAGAAAACGGGTGGAATACGAAGGTGTCGGATTTTCCCCAAAATGAGAATCGAGAGTTTCAGCGCAGGATTTATGGCCTGCTCGCGATTATTACCATCACGCTGTTTGCGCTTCTGACCCGTGCCTGGTACCTTCAAGTGGTCGATGGCGCGTACTATCGTGAGCTGTCTGACAACAACCGCGTCCGTATTGTGCCGACGCCTTCCCCGCGCGGCCTGATTTATGACCGTCATGGCACCCTTCTTATCAGCAATGATCCCAGCTTTAGCCTTTATGTGGTGATCAGCGATATGCCAAACCCCGACCGTGTGCTTCGCCGTCTTGCCGATCTCATTGAGATGGACCGTGAAGAAATGAACCGCCGGGTGAGGCTAAAGAAAAAGAAGGAGGATCCTTATCTGCCAATCAAGGTGAAGGCCGATCTTTCGATGAGAGAGGTTGCCCGAGTAGAAGGACATCGCCTGGATCTTCCCGGGGTCACGATCGAGCCGGAATTTAAACGCAATGCCATTTATGGTCCTCTGGCGGTGCACATGCTCGGCTATGTCGGAGAGGTTTCGAAAGACCAGATCGGGGAGGGATTTTATCATCCTGTCCAACAGGGCGATATTGTCGGCCAGTATGGAATTGAACGGAGCTATGATCGGTTTATCCGGGGGACTCCGGGACAGAAGGGAATTGAGGTGGATGCCCTCGGTCATGAAATACGGACGCTCAAAGTGATTGAGCCGCTTCGGGGGAAGGATATTTTTTTAACCTTGGATTTAAATCTTCAAAAGGCCGCGGAAGAGGCCTTAGGTGAAAAATCGGGTGCGATTGTTGTCATGGACCCCCGCAACGGAGATCTCCTGGCGATGGTTAGTCGTCCTGCCTTTGATCCAAATATCTTGTCAAAAGGGATGACATCGGAGGAATGGGAGGCCCTTCTGGCAGATAAAAGGCGTCCGTTGATGAACAGGGCCATTCAAGGGCAATATCCTCCTGGATCAACGTTTAAAATTGTGTTAAGCGCCGCGCTGCTGGAGACCAAAACCGCGTCGCCTTCCTCTCATGTCGAGTGCCGAGGGGGACTACCCTTTGGGGATCGCGTTTTTCGGGATTGGAAAAAAGGAGGACACGGTCTGGTTGCCTTGCATCGCGCCATTGTGGAGTCGTGTGACGTCTATTTTTATGAAATGGGAAATCGGTTGGGTGTTGATGCCATATCCAGGTTTTCGCATCTGTTGGGTTTGGGGCGGCCGACCGGGGTAAATCTCGCCTCTGAAAGGGGGGGATTGATCCCCAGCACGGAATGGAAACGACGGACGCGCAACGAACCCTGGTTCCCGGGTGAGACCTTGTCGGTTTCTATTGGACAGGGCTATGTCTCTGTGACGCCTCTTCAGTTGGCGACGATGATCAATGCGGTGGCAAATAAAGGGGTATGGTATCCGCCCAATCTCCTTAAGAGAATCCGGGATGAGAGGAGCGGAACGGTGGAAGATATCACGAAAAAAGAGGGGAGACGGCTTCCCATCTCTGTCGAGACCCTGCAGTTTATTCAAAACGCCTTGGCAGGAGTGGTCTCGGAGCCAAGTGGCACGGCCCACCGATCGCGTTCAGCGGTTATTCCGATCGCTGGCAAGACCGGGACGGCCCAGGTGGTCGCGTTGCCAAGGGAGGGTAAAGGGAGAACCCTATCTCCCGATCTGAAGGATCATGCATGGTTTGTTGCATATGCGCCCGTGGGAGATCCGCAGCTTTCCGTGGTGGTTTTAGTGGAACATGGAGGACACGGCGGTGCGGCTGCGGCTCCCCTGGCAAACGCGATTATAGAGTCTTATTTTAGGGTTGACCCTGTCCATATGACCGGGCCGGCTTTGTCTTCCTCTTTCTCAGAGGGAAGCGGATAGGAACGGGCATGATCGAGAAAAAGAAGATGACCGCTTATGATTTTCTTGTCTTTATTGTGCTACTTCTTGTCCTGGGAATAGGCCTACTTTCTATTTACAGCGCGACCCAATTGCATTTGCTCCCCCGTGGAAGGACGCCTCTTTATTTGAAACAACTGTACTGGATTTTTTTAGGTTCGATCGCACTGGTTGTGTTCGCCTCGATTGATTACCACGACATTGCCAGATGGGCCTATCCCCTGTATGGAATAACCGTCTTTTTCCTCGTCATGGTGCTGATTGGGGGACAGGTGATTCAGGGGGCAAAAAGGTGGATCTCTCTTGGATTATTTTCGTTCCAGCCGTCAGAATTGACAAAGATTGCGCTTCTCTTAGTCTCGGCAAAATACCTTTCAGATTTTCATCCAAAAGGAAATCTTAACTTAAAACAGTTGTTTATCCCAGGCATCCTGATGTTGATACCGTTGCTGTTGATCTTAAAACAGCCTGATCTTGGAACGGCGCTGGCCATTTCCTCCCTTTTCTTTAGCATGATTTTCGTTTTAGGCCTCAAGTCAAAGCTTCTCATTTACGCTTCATTGTTGTTGGCCATGTTGTTTCCATTTATGTGGCAATTTTTTTGGAACCACCTGAAAGGGTACCAAAGGGAGCGGGTTCTAACCTTTTTTGATCCGACAGGCGATCCAATGGGCCGGGGATACCATATCATTCAGTCTAAAATTGCGGTCGGTTCTGGAGGGTTTTTCGGAAAGGGATTTTTGGGAGGGACGCAGAGTCAGTTAAAATTTCTTCCGGAAGGCCATACCGATTTTATCTTTTCGGTCTATTCAGAGGAATGGGGTTTTGTCGGTATTTTGTTCCTGTTCCTTCTTTTCTTCTTTCTGGTGCTATGGGGGGTTGACGTTGCCGTGAAGGCGAAAGATGTCCTGGGGACCTTGATTGCGTCCGGGGTGGTGGGCCTGATTTCTTTTTATTTCTTGTTAAACGTGGCGATGACGCTGGGAATGATGCCTGTGGTCGGCGTGCCGCTTCCCCTGATCAGTTATGGCGGAACCTCGATTGTGGTCACCATGGCCCTCCTGGGCCTTCTGGTGAATGTGAAATTGCGACGGTTTATGCTCTTTTACTGACAGGCTGTTCGATGTTTATGGTAAGGTATCTCAAAAAGGACCTATTTTAACGGAATGTGCGCTTGGTGCTGAACGGTTAAGCGCGACGCGCTTACTTTGAGGGGTGTATGCCGACTGAAATTATTATTAACGCGACCCGAGAAGAGACACGGGTTGCGGTGCTGGAGAATAAGATTGTTGTCGAACTTTATTTTGATCGGAAGAAGGATCGCGGCATTGTGGGCAATATCTATAAGGGGAAAGTGGTTAAGGTCCTTCCTGGAATGCAGGCTGCTTTTGTCGATATTGGAACGGAGAAGGCCGCCTTTCTCTATGTGGCCGATGTGATGACAGGGATGGGAAACCACGTGACGGAGGAGGTCGATGAGGAGGGGCTCGACTTTGAGGATCCTGCGGAGTCGCCGGTTCCGGTGATGGCGCCGTCTAAAAAAGGACCGTCTCCCGCGATCGAAGAGCTTCTTAAGGAAGGGCAGGAAGTTGTCGTCCAGGTTACCAAGGAATCGATTGGTACAAAAGGGCCGAGGGTGACCACCTATATCTCTCTTCCCGGCCGTTACCTGGTGTATATGCCGATGGTGAACCATGTGGGTGTCTCGCGGCGCATCGGCCGGGATGATGAGCGGCACCGTCTGAAGGAGATGATTAAACGGCTGAGGGCGCCAAAGTCCGGTTACATTGTCAGAACGGTCAGCGACGGGACGACCGAAGAAGAGTTCAAGCAGGACATCGAGTTTCTAAACGGGGTTTGGGAGAATGCGTTAAAAAAAGCGGGAGGCCTCGTGGCCCCATCGCTTCTGCACGTTGATTTTGATCTTATTTTCAGGACGGTGCGGGACCTCTTTACCAAGGATGTCAGCCGCCTGGTCATTGACTCCAGGCAGGAATATGCTCGTATCGTGGAGTTTGTCGGGACCTATCTGGCCGATCTTTTATCTCGCGTCGAGTTATGGAATAAGGATGAGCCGATTTTTGACGCGCTTGGCCTGGAGATGGAGATATCGAAGGCAAAAGGCCGGCGTGTCTGGTTGAAGTCGGGAGGATATATTATCATTGAACATACCGAGGCCTTGACGGTGATTGATGTCAACACCGGCCGCTATGTTGGAAAGCGGGATCTGGAAGAGACGATCTTAAAAAACAACCTTGAGGCGGTGAAGGAGATTGCCTATCAATTACGGCTGCGTAATATCGGCGGCATTATTATTATTGATTTTATTGATATGGAAAGAGAACGAAACAGGGAAAAAGTCTTTAATGAGCTTCAGTCTGCGATTGCGAATGATCGGGCCAAGACGAATATACTTAAAATCTCCGAACTCGGCCTGGTTCAGATGTCACGCGAACGGACCCGGGAAGATATTTTGAGGGTTTTGTGTGAACCCTGCTCTTATTGTGAAGGAAGGGGTTATACAAAATCCCCCACGACCATGGCCTATGAAGTCTTTCGCGAAATTCGTCGGATTGGGACCTCCGCGCGGGACAAAAAAATCATTATTGGGGTCCATCCTGCGGTGGCCAACATTTTATACGACGAAGAGAGAAAGAATATCGATGAGCTGGAGCGCGAATATTGCCGAAAGGTTATTGTTAAAGCCGATTCCAATCTTCACATGGAGCAGTATGATATTGTCACGATTTAATCAGGGATTGTCTGTTTCCCCGAAGATGCGCATTAAAAAAGTCTAATACACGCCGCTCATATTTTCCTTTTGAAAAGGAATACAAGTCGGTGTGCGCGGCATCTGGAATGATCCATATCTCCTTGGGAGCGGCGGCGGCGTGATAAAGCTGAAGGGAGTCGTTGCGCGTGGTATGGCGGTCCGCTTCCCCTGCGATCAATAATTTAGGCGCCCTCATTTTGGATAGGCCGTTTATGGGGCGCAGGTTGCTGGCCTCAATCCCAAGACGGGGTTTTAGCTGCCAGAGGAAAAACGGCGTCAGTATCCTGCCCCATTCCCCCAGCCTGATGGCCAAGCGGTTGGCAATCGCCTGGCCGATCGTTGGATAGACCGACTCTAAGACCATTGCATCAACTTCCAAGGGAGGAGAGGCTAAAATCGCTGCCGCGCCTCCGAGGGAGACGCCGAGCACCCCTATGTTTTTACCAGAAGATGCCTTACGAAGAAATTCCACTGCGGAATAGGCGTCTTTGCCCTCCATCAATCCAAAGGTAATCTGTTCCCCCGCGCTTTCTCCGTGGGCTTGAAAATCAAAGAGTAAAACGGCGTAGCCGGCCTTAGAGAGAAAAGCCGCCCTTTCTAACATGCCGAGGCGGGAGGATCGAATGCCATGCATCAGTAGAATAGCACCTCCGCGTTCGTCTCCTGGCAGGTGCCAGCCCGCCAGCTCTGATCCCGATAGACTTAAAAACTGGACCGATTTCCCTGTGAGTCCTGCGGGCAGGTCCCCAATTTCCCTTGGGTGGGAGGCGATCAGCATCCCTCCCACCCGCCAGGCCGTAAAAGTGAGAATCAAGAGGGACCCTAGCGCGAAGAATGCAAGGTTCCGCCATGTTAATGGGGAAAATGGCATATGGATGCGCCCGCTAGCGTTTTACTTCCAGGGGAATTTCGTTTCCGCGGGCCATTTTCATCAAGTCCATTACCGCCTGTCTTGGCGGTTTGTCTTCGAATAGAACGCGATGAATTTCACGGATAATCGGCATGTCGACCTTATGTCTTTGCGAGAGGGCGTAGGCTGCCTCCGTCGTATAAACCCCTTCTGCGACCGTCTGCATTCTTTTTAAGATTTTTGAAAGGGGGATCCCTTTCCCGATCTCTTCGCCCACTTTCCGGTTGCGCGAGAGCGTCCCGCTGCAGGTCAAAAAAAGATCGCCCATGCCGGACAGCCCGTAGAAGGTGTTGATGTCAGCCCCCATGGCGATGCCGAGCCTGGCGATTTCCACGAGGCCGCGCGTCATCAATACCGATTTGGTATTGAATCCAAACCCCAGGCCGTCTGAGCCTCCGGCCGCCAGGGCAATCACATTTTTTAAGGCGCCTCCCACCTGAACGCCGGTTACGTCCTGACTCAGAAAGAGCTTGAAGGTGGGGGTGGAAAA
This sequence comes from Candidatus Troglogloeales bacterium, assembly GCA_005239595.1. Taxonomy (GTDB): domain Bacteria; phylum Nitrospirota; class Nitrospiria; order SBBL01; family SBBT01; genus SBBT01. The sequence goes on from SBBT01000199.1 coordinate 9,226, forward strand.
GGCCGTCTGGATTCTGGCGGCCAGGCGCATATCGGCGGCTGCGAGAGAGACGGCGGTGGGATGTCCCTGGATGACTTCCTGGGCGAAACTCGGACCGGATAAAACGGCAATATCCTGATTGCCCTTGCGGCCCAGCACGTCGCAGGCCACATCGGACATCAGCATCAGCGTGTTTCGCTCGATTCCCTTGGTGGCAATCATTAAGGGAGTGTCATCCGCCAAGAGGGGACGCATTCGGGTTAAAATCTCTCGCGCAACATGAGAGGGGGTGGCCAGGAGGGCCCATTTTGCCTTTAATAAAACCTCCTCCAGATGAGAACTGGCAAAGAGGGACGGGGAAAGCGTAACACCGGGAAGATAGCGCTCGTTGACATGGCGGCGTTGAATCGACTCCACCACCTCCTTTTCATAAACCCAAAGTGACGTACGATGCCCTTTTTTTGCCAGGAGTCCCGCCAGGGCTGTCCCCCAGCTTCCGCCTCCTATGACAGCGATTTTCACGTGATAAACCCCGATAACGCGGCATGGCCGTCCGTGCCGACTATTTTTTAGAGAGGGAGCGGACGATTTGTATGGATAAAGAGATCTTAAAGATACCTCCTCGCCAAGGCGGCCATTCTAACATAATCTTTTCTGATCTGTATCGAGTTTGCCGGGTCGGTTGAGCTCTGTTATTGCCGTGTTTTTGGCCTTATGTTAGACTGGTTTAATGGATGTTCCATATCCAGATAAACCGAGGAGACGCTTGATAGGTGGTTGAAATAACAGTATTTATTTATGGGCTGGTTGTCGGAAGTTTTATCAATGTCTGTGTCCATCGCCTGCCGAGGGGTGAGTCTATTATCCTTCCGCGATCGCATTGTCCGGCCTGCCACAAAACGCTTGCATTTTATGACAATATCCCGCTGGTTAGTTTTCTCCTGTTAAAAGGGAGGTGTCGGTCGTGCCGTGTCTCTATCCCATGGCGGTACCCCTTTGTGGAGCTTTTGCACGGTATGGGCGCCCTTTTTGTGGCGGGTCAGTTTGGGCTTTCCACCCAGTTTGTCGTGTATTTCCTCTTTTTTGCTTCTCTAATGGCGGTGACCTTGATCGACTTTTCCCATCAGATTGTGCCCGATGCCATTACGATTCCCGGAATGATCTGCGGCCTGGTCGCATCATCGACCGTTCTTCCCTCCGGCGTGGTAAACGCGCTCATAGGGCTTTTTCTGGGAGGCGGGCTTTTCTATCTGTTGGCAATCTTGTCCGAGCGGTTTTTAAAGAAAGAGGGGATGGGCGGAGGGGACATTAAACTGATTGCCATGATCGGGGCGTTTCTCGGCTGGCAGGAGATGTTGTTGAGCATGTTCCTTGCCTCGTTAACAGGATCGGTAACCGGCCTTCTCCTGATCTTGCTCCGCAAGAAACGGCGTGAGGATCCCCTTCCGTTCGGGCCTTTTTTGGCGTTGGGGGCGCTGGTCGCTCTCTTTTTTGGAGACGAAATTCTCTATCGCTATTTCATGCTGGGCCGACCATAAGCTTCGCGTACCGGTTGTGACGGTTGCTTGATTTCGGTCACGGTTGTTTCCTCATACCCAAAGGTTTGGTTTCTGATAGAGGGTCTAACGGGCGACGAATGACTGGAAAATTGGTAAAGCTGTCCAAAGAAAAACGGATGGAGCAATATAGCGAGAACATCCTTCAGAGTGTGGCGAGCGGCGTCTTAACGTTGAATCAAAAGCGATTGATTACGACCATCAACACGGCAGCCGCGACGATTTTAAATTTTCACCCGACAGCGGTTTTAGGGAGGTCGTACACGGTGGTTTTTGGAAAGAATCAAAAAATTGCCTCGTTGTTGAAAGGGGTTCTTCATGATGGAAACGAGGCGATCCGACAAGAATGTGAAATCGAACGGGCGGATGGGAAGATCGTTTGTCTGGGGATGAGCACCACGTCGCTTCGAGATCAACAAAACAAGATTATTGGGGCAGCTTTGGTTTTTACAGACCTGACAGATATGAAGCGGTTGCGGGATCAGGTGGAATTGTCAAAACGATTGACGACCATGGGGGAGATGTCTGCCTGGATTGCCCATGAGTTTCGCAATTACATGGGAACGATCCTGGGATTATCCCGGCTTCTCTCCAAAAACATCAATCCCGATCATCCCGGACAAGCGATGATCAAGACCATCAATCAGGAACTCTCATCGATGGATCGGTTGATTACCGAAATCCTTTCCTATGCGAAAATGACCGCCGTTCAACGGGTGCCCGTTTCACTCGACACCCTGATTGCCGATCTGATGGAGCAGTTTATTGCAGCGGGCGCCTATCCTCACGTTCGATGGTCTTCCTCTTTTGCTGAAGGCCTGAAGGTGTCGGCCGATCCGCTTTTGATGCAACAGGCTATTTCCAATATTATTCAGAATGCGTTGGAGGCGATGCAGGGAGAGGGGACGATCCATATCCACGCGATGGCCCGTTCAGAGGAAATGGTTGAGATCAAGATATCTGATAGTGGTCCCGGAATATCAAAAGACCATCTGGATAAAATTTTTCTCCCATTTTTCACCACAAAAGAAAAAGGGACGGGATTGGGCCTCCCCCTGGTTCAGAAAATTATCGTTTCGCATGGCGGCCGGGTGTCGGTTGAGAGTATGGAAGGGACCGGAACGACGTTTACCCTTTATCTCCCTTCCTAGTCGGTTACGATAGAAGCCGTAAGGTACTGACAATGGAAACCATCCTGGTTGTTGAGGACATGGAAAGTTTAGGGCAGATGTTGTCGCAGGCGTTACAGACGGAGGGATATGCGGTCATTTTAGCGAAAGACGGGCGCGAAGGGATTGCAAAAATTCGTGAAGAGACGATGGACCTGGTTGTCACCGATCTAAAGCTGCCTCATAAGAGCGGGCTCGACATCCTTCATGCCGTTAGGGAACAAAACCCGAATCTCCCCGTGATTCTTATGACGGCGTATGGGTCCATTGAGACGGCGGTTAAGGCGGTCAAAGAAGGGGCGTATGATTTTCTGACAAAACCGTTTGATCCCGACAGCCTGATCTTGCAGATTAAAAAGGCATTGGATCGACAACGCCTGATCACTGAAAATACCATATTAAAAGAGGCCCTGACCCATCAACTGGGCGTCCCCACCATTATTGGAAAGGCGCCCATCCTGCTCTCCGCAGTGGAGCAAATACGAAAGGTGGCGCCTGGCAGAACAACCGTTTTTCTGACCGGTGAAAGCGGGACAGGCAAGGAGTTGTTCGCCCGAGCGGTACATGCGCTCAGCCCCCGCCATGACAAGCCGATGGTGGCCATTAATTGCGCGGCTATTCCGCACGGGCTCTTGGAAAGCGAGCTCTTTGGCCATGAACGCGGCGCGTTTACGGGAGCGGTCGGGAGAAAAACTGGAAAGTTTGAGTTGGCTGACCAGGGAACCCTTTTCATGGATGAAATCGGCGAGATGGACCTTTCGTTACAGGCGAAGTTGCTTCGGGTCTTGGAAGAGCATGAACTGATGCGTGTGGGAGGTGTGACAACAGTTAAAATAGATGTCCGTATGGTGGTGGCGACCAACAAAGATCTGACGCAATTACTACAGCAAAAATTGTTCAGGGAGGACCTCTATTACCGGTTGAATGGGTTCCCTGTCGCGATCCCGCCTCTTAGGGAGCGCAGGGAGGATATCCCTGCACTGGTCAATCATTTTATCGCGCATTATGCGAAGGAGATGAAAAAAGGGGTCAAGGCCGTCTCGCCCGAGGCAATGGCGCTGCTGACCTCCCATCCCTGGCCTGGAAACATTCGGGAATTGAGGAATAGCATCGAGCGGGCGATGATTTTCTGCGATGGGGAGGTCCTCTATCCCGGGCATCTCGGTCTACGGAGGAAAGTTCCATCCGGAATTTCTTTTAGGGATATCCCGATGGAGGGGACGCTCCAGTATGTCAGCAGCCAGGCCAGCCAGCTGGTGGAGTCGAGAATGATCGCCAAGGTTCTTGAAGAGACGGGTGGAAACAAGACGCTCGCGGCCAGGAAACTGAAAGTCAGCTACAAGACATTATTAACGAAGATTAAGGCCTACGGAATTGAAAAGGTGGACTGAATATTTAGCGTATGTAACTGCGATGCCATGCAAGCCCCGTTGCCGTGTTGCCGGGTTGGCACCCCGTGGCAGTGTGTTCCCGCTTAGGGGTTACACCCTGGTTGAGCTCCTGATCGTGATGGCCCTCGTGGGTGTCGTGATCTCGATAGGCGCCATGAATTTCGCCGCGCAGATGCCGCACGATAATCTGCGTCATGCCGCGTCAGCGGTCGTTTCTGATTTGAGATTTACCCGCCAGACGGCGATTACAAAAGGGATAGAGAATGCGATCGAGTTTTCCTCGGGGGCATACGTGTTGCCCAAGTATGTAAAATTCGGACTCTCCGGCGGTGTTAATAAACCTCCCAGTGGAGAAGAAAGTGGCTGGAATGCTCAGGTTGATGGCGTTACCTTCCATGACAACACGGCGACATTTAAACCAGATGGGGTAATCAAGAGTGCGGGGACCATTTTTTTAACCAATACCCCGTTCGGTAATGAAACCAGGGCGATTACCGTCAACTTCACCGGGCGTGTCAAGGCGTTTAAGTGGAATGAAAATGCAAAAGAATGGGAATAGCGGTTTTTCCCTTGTCGAGGTGATGGTCGCCATGTTGGTTCTATCTGTAGGGCTTCTGGCCTGCGCAGGACTTTTTGGAACCGGTTTTTCTGCCCTCCAGGTGGGCAATCAAAGAACCATGGCAGAGCAGTTTGCTAAAAACAAGATGGCATCGCTCGTACAATCAAACCCCGTGCTTTTGACGGGCGGAAGTGATGATCCCGGCTCCGGCATGAAGCGGGAGTGGAGTGTGGTCTGTGATACGGCGTGTGCCATTCGAACGGTCAGCGTAACGGTGACGTGGGGGACAGGGGAACAACAAAAGAAGCTTTTATTGAAAAGGTTTGTCTTCTATTAGGGGGGGCCTCTCCCCCGGAGGTATAAAAAACGCGCATTTGCCTGTCAAACAGGAAGAAACGAATTTACAATCCAAACGGGACAACCTTCGTTGAACTGGTTGTGGCGATTACCATCATGCTGATCGTAGCCGGCGCCGCCTATGAGCTGTTGGAAAGATTTTATCGAAATTATCAGATACAAGAGGCGGTTGCAGAGATGCAGCAACAGGCGCGAGTGGCCGCTGACCTGATTTCTCGGGAGATACGTTTTTCAGGATTAGACCCGACTGGGGTTGTTTTTCTTGCCGGTCAGCCGAATTCTGCCAAAAAGACGAAAGCCACCAGTAAAGTGGCAGGTACTGGAGATTGCGTGAATGGTCCTCATTCTGCGGAAAAGATTTTGGAGGCAACACCCAGCGTTTTTCATTATCTGGCAGACATAAATGGCAATGGGACATTGAATAGTCCTTCCGACAGAGAGGAGGATATTCGTTACGAATGGGTGGGACAGTCGGGTCTTAATTCCTGTAATGTGACAGGGCCCGCCTATACGCTGTATCGGGATACCGGCGGAAATGGCCAAACCGTGGCAGAAAACGTGGTCTACTTTAAGCTGGCCTACTTTGACGAGGATGGAAAGGAATTGTCCACCCTCTCAAGCCCGGCGATGAGGGCAACAATTAGAAAAGTGGTTATGACGGTCTGTGCCCGAACGGATCGCCCCTATCCGGCCTCCGTGTCAATCGCTTCCTCCTGCACCATTCCTGGTTTCTTTCCCGAGGCGGGTTATGGAACCCGTATGGTGATCCTAGATCTATGGTTGAAAAATATGTAATGCGGTATCTTCGGCGTCAAAACGGAATCGCCCTGTTCGTGGCGATATTTATTCTGCTGCTTAGTTTCCCTCTCGGATTCCTGGCTGTTCAGGTTTCGACGACAGAGATGCGGATTGCAAATTACGCGGCGGATACGCTTTCTGTAGAGTCTCTTGCGGAATCGGGTGTGGAAAAGGTTCTCTCGTGGGTAAGGGACCCGATCCAATCGCCGAATGAAATTTTTTTTTCAAAATTAAAAACCTATCCTCCGATTCCCTGCGTGAAAACAAAAGAGGATCCCGATTATCTCGTCTCGGCGGATTCTCTCAAAAGCCAGTTTTCCGATTTAAAAGAAATGGGAACGATGGCGGCCCTCCGTTTCTATAAGTCGTCTCATCCACGGGGAATCTGCATGGTTGAAGGGACGGCCCGGAAAGAGAATGGCGCGACGGTGACGGTAAAGGTGGAGCTGGTTCGTCCGTTAAGACCGATTTCAAGAGGGGTGGTAGGAACGGTAACGGGTTCGGGAACGAAATCCGAAGTGTGTAACCCTGCCCTGATCGACCCCCCGGTTCCAGTGGAGTGGGCCGACCTGTCCGATTTTGTAAAAAGATACGGAAGCTATTATCTGGTGACGCAGACCGGCACGTTAAAGAAGAATGGAACCGATACCCAAAAACCCTTTGACGATATTTTTAATGATTCCAACAAAGATTATGGACTGGTGCTGATTGACACCACTTCAGAAAGCAGCACATCGCCGATCTTGATGATGCGGGATCATTATAAGGGCTATTTTTACTTTTCGCGGGATATCAACCTTTCTGGTGCGTATCAGGATGGAAAGGTTGTTTCAGCGCCTAATTGTGCCGCATCCAAAGTGAATCTTGACGGATTTTTTTATGTAAAGGGGACTATCACGGTGAACCGCAGTTTTTCAGCTTATGGCGCGGTTTTCGCTGACACTATCCATATTTCCGGCACAAATGAATTAAAGGTTTGGTATAACGCTGAATATAAAACAGCAAATTTTGCAAGTCCGACTCCCTTTCCTCCGGTCATTCCATTACGAGGAACATGGCAGTAGTTTTTAACGCCTGATCGGAGCAAGAAAGAGTGTGTTATACTTTAGGAGCCAACCTATATATAGGGAAAAGGCATCCGTGCCTCCTGTTATCGAAAGAGATTTAAATGGCCTATTATAGGAAAAAAAGAGTCGATCGCCTTCGAGTCGATGATGAGCCTGGCGGGCAGAATTATTCAAGCTGGGTGAAATTCCGGCTCTTTTTGTGGATTGCCTTCATGATGGTTTTCCTGTTCCTCTTTTCCCATGGAATTTTTTAAGGAAGAGCATCTTCCTGATATATTTTCAGAAAGGTAATGGCCTCTTGAATCCGTTCTCCTGGAAGCGGGAGATTTCGACCCGAAAGGACAAAGGAACTTATTGAAAAAGCCTCTGATCCGAAAACTGATTCTGCCGGAAGGGACGGATACCCCCTCTCTTTTTGGGACGCATGATCGGAACCTTAGAATGGTTGAGCGCGCCTATGGTGTGAGACTGATGGCTCGTGGGGAAGAGGTTACGATCCAGGGGGAGCGGGCGTGCGTTCAATGGGCTGAAAAAGCGATCTTTAACCTGGCCTCCCTGGTAAAGGAGGGGGCTCCGTTGACGGTCGAAGAGGTGAACGGTACCCTCCGATCCTTTGACAGGCGGGGTTCCTCGTTTTCTGCAGACGAGGTTGTTCAGACGTCGATTCCCGTATCGGGGAAGAGAAATCCGATTATTCCGAAGTCAGCCGTCCAGGAAGAATATCTTAATAGTATAAATACGAACGACATTGTTGTTGGAATTGGCCCTGCGGGAACGGGGAAAACCTATCTGGCGATGGCGATGGCGGTCTCCTTTTTTTTAAGAAAGGAGGTCAGCCGAATTGTTTTCACCCGGCCTGTGGTGGAAGCGGGTGAACGGCTTGGTTTCCTCCCGGGGGATATCGCTGAGAAAGTGAGCCCGTATCTTCGTCCCCTGTATGATGCCCTCTACGATATGATGGAGGTGGAGAAGGCAAAACGTCTCCTGGAACTCGGGGATGTCGAGATTGCGCCGCTCGCTTTTATGCGTGGCCGAACATTGAACGATTCCTTCATTATTCTCGATGAGGCCCAAAATGCGACTTCGGAACAGATGAAGATGTTCCTTACGCGTCTTGGTTTCCGGTCAAAGGCGGTGATTACCGGGGATATTACCCAGGCGGACCTCCCAAAGGAGCGGATTTCCGGCCTGATCGAAATACAGGATATTTTGGAAGATGTTTCCGGGATCAAATTCGTTTATTTTACGGAAAAGGATATTGTCCGGCACCGTTTGGTGCAGGAAATTGTAAAGGCCTACGAGCGATATGGAAGAAAAAAGAGGAAATAAGTAGGCTGTTGAACGGGTTTGTCCGGTAAGAGATCTTGCCTTCGAGAAACGGTGCCGATTTCAATCCAGAACAGGCAGAGAAAAGAGCGGGTGGACCGGAAGCTGGCCTTGCAATGGGGGCGTCGGATTTTATCTTTGCAAGGGTGTAAAGAGGGAGAGTTGGGCCTCGTTTTTGTCACTGATCGGCAGATTCGGACGTATAATCGGATATACCGGAATAAAGACAAGCCGACCGATGTGTTGGCATTTCCGATGCTCGAAGGGGTGGGAGGAGATCTCCATCCGACCTTTCTGGGCGATGTCATGATTTCCCTGGAGACAGCCGCAAGAGACGCAAGGGTTGCGGGACGGCCTTTTGAAGAACAGGTTAAAATTCTTTTGATTCACGGAATCTTGCACCTGATGGGATATGATCATGAACGGTCCGCTGCTGAAGCCGGACGGATGAGACGGCGCGAGAAGGTATTGTTGCGTGTGCTGAACGCGCCCAACACTCTTTCTTAAGGTACGGGTGTGATGGCTGACGGTTTATGGAGTAAGATCGGCAAGGGGCTCGCCAAGACGCGGCAGATGCTCTCTTCTGGTTTAGAGGCGCTGTTTTTCGATCAGGCGACGTTGGATGCAAAGACGCTTGATCACTTAGAGAAGCTCCTCATCGGGTCGGATCTGGGCGTGGAGGTGGCCGGCCGGTTAATAGAGGGATTGAAGGCATCCATTGGACGCAAGGAAGTTTCGGATTTAGCTTCTTTAAAGAAGCGGTTAAAGTCGTATATTGTCACGATCCTGGAAAAAGGGGTTGTGGCACACTCCTCTCCTCCTTCGCCCGTCGTGGTCCTTTTTATGGGGGTCAACGGCGTGGGAAAAACCACGACCATTGCCAAGCGGGCCTGCCAATTAAAGAAAGAAGGGAAAAAGGTTCTTCTGTCGGCATCGGATACGTTTCGCGCCGGTGCGATTGAGCAATTATCGATCTGGGGGAAACGCGTCGGCGCGGACCTGATCTGTCATCAAGCGGGGGCTGATCCATCGGCGGTTGCGTTTGACGCGGCGCAGGCGGCCTGCGCAAGAAAGGTCGATTATCTCTTTATCGATACGGCAGGGAGGCTTCAGACAAAATACAATTTAATGGAAGAGTTAAAAAAAATAAAACGGGTGGTCGCCAAGGTCATCCCAGATGCCCCGCATGAGAGGATTTTAATACTCGATGCCACGACAGGACAAAATGCCATATCCCAGGGACGTCTGTTTCATGAGGCGATAGGGGTGACGGGCATTATCCTGACGAAATTAGACACCACGGCCAAGGGAGGGGTGGTGGTTCCGATTGTGGAGGCCCTTTCGGTTCCGGTGACCCATGTCGGTGTGGGAGAAGGGGTGGACGACCTGATTCCGTTTAATATTGATGCATTTGCAGAGGCACTTCTGGGAGAATCCGTGTAGCGAGGCTCCCCCCCCCGGTAGAACAGAGATGCCGCCCTTTAAACTCCGTTCTGATTTTACCCCGCAAGGCGACCAGTTGCGTGCCATTGACGCCCTGTTAAAAGGGGTGCGATCCGGCTCTCCACATCAGGTCCTGCTGGGGGTGACCGGTTCTGGAAAGACCTTTACCCTCGCGAACCTGATCGAGCAGTGTCAAAGCCCGACGCTGGTGATTGCGCACAACAAAACACTGGCCGCGCAGCTTTATCAGGAGTTTCGTTTCTTTTTTCCGGAAAATGCGGTGGAATATTTTGTCAGCTATTACGATTACTATCAGCCGGAGGCCTATATTCCCCACACCGATACCTATATTGAGAAGGATGCGTCGATCAATGATGCCATTGACCGGATGCGGCATTCCGCAACCTCCTCCCTCCTGGAGCGAAACGATATTATTATCGTCGCCTCCGTTTCGTGTATTTATGGGATCGGTTCTCCAGAGGCCTATCATGGGATGATGCTCTATCTGGAAGCGGGAAGGGAGGTAGAGCGCGATTCTGTCTTAAAGAAGCTAGTGGAGATACAATATACCCGAAATGACTACGATTTCTACAGGGGGACATTCAGGGTCCGAGGGGATATCATCGAGATTTTCCCCGCCTCGTCAGAGGACCGTTGTATCCGGGTGGAGTTTTTTGGCGATCTAATTGAGGCGATTTATGAGGTCGATCCCCTGCTGGGGACGGTGTTAACCCGTCTCCCCAAGGTTGCGATCTATCCTGGGAGCCATTACGTGATCCCGAAGGAACGGATGAAAAAAGCCCTTTCCGACATTGAGGCTGAACTGACGGAACGGATCGCCTATTTCAGTCAACACAAGATGCTCCTGGAGGCGCAACGTATTGAACAAAGAACCGTATTTGACCTTGAAATGATACGGGAGATCGGTTACTGCCAGGGGATCGAGAATTATTCCCGTCATCTCTCCGGCCGCCCGCCCGGCGCTCCTCCCCCGACGCTGCTTGACTATTTTCCGCAAGATTTTCTTTTGATTGTGGATGAGAGTCATGGGACCATCCCGCAGATTGGAGGAATGCAGGCAGGGGATCATTCCAGAAAGGTGAATCTGGTGGAACATGGTTTCCGTCTCCCATCCGCGTTTGACAATCGTCCCCTGACCTTTGAGGAGTTCGAACAGTTTGCCAGGAAAGTGATTTATGTGTCGGCCACCCCAGGTCCTTACGAACTGGCAAAGGGCGCGGGTTGTATAGTGGAGCAGGTCATTCGTCCGACCGGTTTGATGGATCCCGAGGCGGTTGTCCGGCCGGCCAAGGGACAGGTGGATGATTTGTTGGAGGAAATCCGTCAACGGGTTGCTCGGTCTGAGCGGGTTTTAGTGACGACATTGACCAAAAGAATGGCTGAAGATCTGACCGAGTATTACCGGGAGGTGGGGTTGAAGGTTCGTTATCTTCATTCCGACATCAAGACGATAGAAAGGACCGAAATTATCCGGGATTTGAGGCGTGGGGTTTTTGATGTGCTAATAGGGATTAACCTGCTGCGGGAAGGGTTGGACCTGCCGGAGGTGTCGCTGGTTGCAATTCTGGATGCCGATAAGGAGGGTTTTCTGCGGTCTCACCGCTCCCTCATTCAGACAGCAGGCCGGGCGGCGAGACATATCAGGGGACAGGTGATCCTCTACGCCGATGTCGTCACAGAATCAATACAGATGATGATGGATGAGACCCATCGCCGCAGAAAGATTCAGGAGGAATACAACCTACGCCACGGCATTACCCCGGAATCGATCCAGAAAGGGATTCCTGAGGCGCTGCAGTTAATGGTGTCTGCGGATTATGACACGGTTTCACTTGTGGCAGAAGAGAGGGTGGCCTATCGGTTTGAGACTGATACGGGCATACCGGAAACGGATTTTCCCGTCTTGATTCGCGATTTGGAACGTAAGATGAAAGATGCGGCAAAAAATTTGGAATTCGAGCGGGCGGCCAAGCTTCGGGATCAATTAAAGGCGCTCAAGGAATCGGAGATGGGACTAATGAAACACAAGGGATGAACTTTTGCAGAGACCTAATCAGGATTGTTTGTAGGTGTAGAAGCCTAAAATGATTCCAAGCAGGCTCAATAAATTGATCCGGAAGGCAAAACCGAAGGTAAAGGTCATCAGATGAAGATCAAAGACGAAAGGAGGCGTAATTCCGATAGAGTATGTTTTTAGGAATATCTCCCTTAAAAAGCCCGCGGGAGAAAGAAGTAGGAGAATCTCGCCCATAATCCCCCCGACAAGTCCCCCCACCAAGATGAAGAGGATCAGTACCCCGGGTGTTCTCTTTAGAACGGCCATCGATATCCCTGTGAAGGATGTGCAAATCTATCTTTTTTGCGAACCGCTGTCAAGAAATTTTTGGTTTCAGATTTTTTGGTTTCAGATTGGATCCCGTAAGAAGGACTGTCAACGGCAAGACCCAATGCCACGCTTCTCAAGGTAACGCTGGTGGTATTCTTCGGCGCGATAAAAGACAGACGCAGAGACAATCTCTGTGACGATCGGGTTTTTAAATCGTCCGCTATGTTCTGCTTTAGATCGAACCGCCTCTTCCTGCTGTTTTTGAGTGTGATAAAATATGGCGGATCGATATTGGGTGCCAATGTCGGGCCCCTGCCGGTTCCGTGTTGTTGGATTATGGCAGTTCCAGAATAGATCAAGAAGCTGGCGATAACTGACGATGTCAGGGTTAAAGTCAATCGCAACAGCCTCCGCATGACCAGTTTTTCCTGAACAAACATCATGATAGGTTGGGTTGAGAAATGTCCCTCCAGTGTATCCGACTTGGGTGGATAAAACGCCGGTTACGTGACGAAA
>SBBT01000155.1 GCA_005239595.1 Candidatus Troglogloeales bacterium
AAACACGCCAATAGATTTCCTTAAGCGTGCGAATGGACGCACCGGGAGATTTTTAAATCGGATGACAGGTTCTTGCCGCATGTTTTGAGCGGCCAGCCCCCAGCCCGGCCAGCCCGTTGAAATTGACAGGTATCCGCCGGATATGTTATCCCACTGCGCGTGGGGCCGTAAGATGGAAATTTAAGATAGAAATGACGGCTGATGACACCACAGCTCTTTTTGAGAATAGAGGGCCTCACAAAGTCCTTCGGCGGATTGACGGCGCTGGAGGGGGTCACCTTATCGGTTGAGAGAGGCAAGGTGGCCAGCCTCATCGGCCCCAACGGGGCGGGAAAGACCACCTTTTTTAACTGCCTGACGGGCGTTATCCCCCTCTCTTGTGGCGTTATCCAGTTTTGTGGCGAGAATGTCGTCGGTCTCCCTTCGCACAAAATCGCCCGTCGGGGAATCGCCAGAACGTTTCAAAACATCCGGCTTTTTTCAGAGATGACGGTTCTGGAGAATGTCATGGTCGGAAGATATGTGAAAAGCGCGCATCCTGCGGCGCGGACCATGATCGGGGCCCTGCTGCAAGACCGCGGTTTTATCGTGAAGGAAAAAGCGATTCGAGAGGAGGCGGAAAGGCTTCTGGATTTTGTCGGATTGAAGGGGAAAAACCACTTCCCTTCGCGGAGCCTCGCTTATGGAGACCAGAGACGCCTTGAGATCGCCCGCGCGCTTGCCTTAGAACCGATTCTCCTGCTTTTGGACGAGCCGGCCGCGGGAATGAATCCGCGGGAGACGGAGGCGCTGATGGAACTCATCGGCCAGATACGCGACCGCGGGGTGACCCCCTTTTTGATTGAACACAATATGAAGGTGGTCATGGGCATCTCCGATCGGATTACGGTCCTGGATCACGGCGTCAAGATCGCGGAGGGGACGGCCCGTGAAATCAAAGAGAATGCCATGGTCATTGAGGCATACCTGGGAAAACAAGGTTCTGCTTGATGCTTTCATTAAGGGAGGTGTGTGTCTCTTATGGGCCCGTGGCGGTGCTAAAAGGCATCACCCTTAAAGTGGAAGAAGGGGAAGTGGTGACCCTGATCGGCGCCAACGGAGCTGGGAAGACAACGACCTTAATGGCCGTTTCAGGGATTGTCGGATGTCAATCGGGGACCATTACTTTTTGTGGAGAGGAACTTCGTGGCCTTCCGCCTCACCGGATTGTTGAAAAAGGGATCTGTCACGTCCCGGAGGGGAGACGCATTTTCCCCAGGCTTTCCGTCTTGGAAAACTTGCAGATGGGGGCTTACCTCCACCGGAACGCCCATAACACATCCGAGGCCGTAGATCATGTCTACTCCCTGTTTCCGATTCTTCAATCGCGGCGAGATCAATTGGGTGGAACGCTAAGCGGCGGAGAGCAGCAGATGTTGGCGATTGGGCGCGCATTGATGCTTAAGCCGAAACTTCTTATTTTGGATGAGCCCTCATTGGGACTATCCCCCTTAGTGGTGGAGAAGGTGTTTGAAATGATTCAAAAGGTTAGCAAAGAGGGGACGACCATCTTTCTCGTTGAGCAGAATGCGCGGTCGGCGCTCGCACTTGCCGACCGCGGATATGTGATAGAAACCGGACAGATTGTCCTGTCGGATAGGGCCGACCGACTGATGGAAAACCGACAAGTGCAATCTGCCTACTTGGGAAGCGCATAGGAGTGATCGCCATGAACAAAACCCCCCTCTATGAAATACATCAACAATCAGGAGCGAAGATTGTTCCCTTCGCAGGATGGGAGATGCCACTTTCTTACTCCGGTGTGACCGACGAACATCATACGGTTCGATCGGCAGTCGGGCTCTTTGATGTAAGTCACATGGGTCGGTTCGATCTTTCCGGAAAAGGGGCAGAGAGATATTTAGACCAGATCACGCCCGGTCCGATTCGCAAGCTCCAGCGGGGCGGTGCGCAGTATTCGATGCTGCTGAATAACCATGGCGGGATTATTGACGACATCTACCTTTATAAAAAAGGGGTAGACCGTTTCTTGATCATCGTGAACGCCGCAAACCGCGAAAAGGATTTTAAATGGATGACCGATCACCTGCCGTCGACCGGGGTTCTTTTAAAGGACGTGAGTGAAGAGACGGCCCTCCTCGCGCTGCAGGGGCCGAAATCGTGGGATGTGCTGGTTCAGGTTATACCCTTTGGAAAGGAGGAGATTCCCATTAGGAATTTTATTGAAACCGAACTGGTTTCCCCTCGGGGCGCCAAGGCGTTGGTTACGCGGACCGGCTATACCGGAGAAAAAGGCTATGAACTGGTGGTTCCTTCCGGCGTGGCTGCGGCGGTCTGGCAGGCCCTGATGGAATCGGGGAAGGAAGCCAAAATTAAACCGATTGGATTGGGGGCGCGGGACATCCTCCGTTTAGAAATGGGGTACCTGTTATATGGCCATGACATCAACGAGGAGACCACCCCGCTCTCCGCCGATCTTCGCCGTTTTATTGATTTTGAAAAGGAGTTTATCGGAAAAGAGGCACTGGCCCGCCAGTCGTCGGGAGGGATTGCTAAAAAGCTGATCGGTTTTGAGATCCTGACCGGCGGCATTCCCCGGGAAGGGCAGACCATCTATTCCGATCAAAGGGAGATCGGTACCGTTTCCTCGGGGAATTTCTCTCCGATGCTCAAAAAGGGGATCGGTATGGGCTATGTCGATGCCCGTTACGCGGAGGAAGGGAGTGAGATTCTTGTGGATATCCGAGGGAAGGCCGCAGCGGCCGTGATTGTAAACAGGCCGTTCTATAAAAAGAAAAATAGAGGGAAATAGCTTGATGGAATATATTCCGAATACGGAAATTGAAGAAAAAGAGATGTTGACGGCGATCGGGGCTGCCTCCTTTGAGGCCCTCCTGGATATTCCGCAGGCACTTCGACTAAATCGGCCTCTGAATCTTGCTCCTCCGCTCTCGCAGATGGAGTTGAGGCGAACTTTAGAGGATATCAGCCGTGAAAACAGTGTCCTCCTCTCTTTTTTAGGGGGGGGGAGTTATGACCATTTTATCCCGAGCACCGTCGGCCACATCCTTTCACGTTCTGAATTTGCCACCGCCTATACGCCCTATCAGGCGGAGCTGAGTCAGGGGGTGCTTCAGACCATCTATGAATACCAGACGATGATCTGTCAGTTGACCGGAATGGAAGTGGCGAACGCCTCTCTTTATGATGGTGCCTCCGCCCTGGCAGAAGCGGCCATGATGGCTGTGCGGATTTCCAAGAAAAACCAGATTGTCGTTTCGCGATCTGTGCATCCCCATTACCGGCAGGTGTTAAAAACCTATTTTTCCGGATTTCTGTCCGTCCGTATCAAAGAGATCCCATTTTATGAGGGGAGGACATCCATCGGGCATTTAGATCGGATGATCGGGGATGATACCGCGGCCCTTCTCGTTCAGAACCCGAATTTCTTCGGACAGTTAGAGCCGATGGAGGAGATTGAATCGCTGGTGCACGCCAAGGGGGCCCTTCTGGTGATGGCCGTCGATCCGATTTCGTTGGGAATAGTTAAAACTCCTGGGGAATTCAAAGCGGACATTGCCGTAGGCGAGGGGCAGTCTATGGGAAATTCCCAAAGTTTTGGCGGACCGTACGTCGGTTTTTTCGCTACCCGCCGCGATTTTATTCGGCAGATGCCGGGACGAATCGTTGGCAGAACCACGGATGCGAAAGGACGGCCGGGGTTCTGTCTAACGCTGCAGACCCGGGAGCAGCATATACGAAGGGAGCGGGCCACGTCCAACATCTGTACCAACCAGGCATTAAATGCCCTGGCCGCCGCCGTCTATCTTGCGACGTTGGGGAGACAAGGGCTTCGGGACGTTGCGACACTCTGCTTACAGCGGTCTCACTTGGCGTATAAAAAGATAACGGTGTTGGAAGGATGCAGCGCGCCGTTTAATGGCCCGTTCTTCAAGGAGTTTGTCGTCTGCCTTTCCGCTTCCGCCCCCCGCGTTCTAAAACGGCTTAGACGGGAGGGTCTCCTGGCCGGGATCGATTTAGGGCTCTATTATCGAGAGCTGAAGAATCACCTCCTGATTTGTGTGACCGAGAAGCACCGCCTGGAAGATATCGACCGACTGGTTTCAGGTTTTAAAAAGGCCTGGAAATGAAGTTGGCACAAGAACCAGTGCATTCCTTCAATACGCGGTCTCTGGTATCGAAGATTACCGAAAAGCGGATTGCCTCCCATCTTAAAGCCCTAGAAGGGATAAAACACCCAATATCGGCTCCAGAGCGGTTGGCTGCCGGGGGGGAGTATGTTCTTACGCATTTTAACGCGGCAGGCCTTCATCCCATGAGAGATAAGGTTAAAGGCGATTGTTTTAATGTCATCGGGCAATTGGGTAAAAAGGAGGAAAAACCGATCCTGGTGATTGGGGCCCATTACGATACGGTTCTTGAGTCTTTCGGTGCCGATGACAATGCGAGCGGGGTCGCGGCGCTTCTGGAGGTTGCCTATGCCCTCTCCCCCCTGCAGGGGGATTTAACCGTGCAGTTTGTCGCCTTTACGTTGGAAGAGTCGGGCTTTGTCGGAAGTCGTCATTACGTGCGCCATATCCGACAAAATCGCATCCCTCTGTGGGGGGCGGTTATTTTAGAATGTGTGGGATATACCAATAGGACGCCCGGGTCACAAGAATCGCCTCCCGGGATTCCCCTCCCGGATCGAGGGGATTTCATTGGCCTGGTGGGGAACGCTCAGGCAGAGCCGATGCGAAAGGCCTATGAAGCGGCGGCATTGAACTTGAATCTTCCGTGCAGAACTCTTTTGGTGCCGGGAAGCGGCGAGGCATTTCCCGATACACGCCGCTCGGATCAGGTCCCTTTCTGGGATGAAGGCCTTCCCGCGGTCATGCTGACCGACACTGCTAACTTCAGAAATCCGAATTATCATTGGGTATCCGATCGGATCGATACGCTCGACATTTCTTTTACAACACAGGTGGCAAGATCGGTGGCTGCGGCTGTCATTGATTTCGCCAACTTAAAACCCGTTCTCTAAGGTAGGTGCGGGATACAAAGGCAAAAACGGATGAAGCGGGAAATTTATAAGGGGAAGGTCGTTCATCTCTTTGTCGAGTCGGTGACGCTGCCCAATGCGACAACCATCGACATGGAAGTTGTCCGTCATCCGGGCGCGGCCGCCGTGGTTCCCCTCCTTGAAAACGGAAAGGTGGTTCTCATCCGGCAGTATCGGTATGCCACTGGGGGATATCTCTACGAGATCCCGGCCGGAAAACTGTCCGACGGGGAGCCCCCGGAGACCTGTGCCGTGCGGGAGACGGAAGAAGAAACCGGCTGGCACATCGGGCGGCTTGACAAGCTTACGACCATTTTTACCGCCCCTGGTTTTTGCGACGAGCAGATTCATCTTTATTTGGGAACGAAATTAACCCGATCTCGGCAGCAGCTTGATCCCGATGAGGTTCTGGAAGTGGTCGAACTGCCGTTTGACGATGCCATCCAGAAAATAGACGATCAGATCATCTGTGATGCGAAAAGCGTGGTGGCCTTACAGTTGGCGTATACCAGAAAAACCTTAAGCTAGGAGGCAGTTTGAATAAGCTTATTTTTGAAAGAGGCGCGGCGGGAAGGCGCGGCGTAACCTTTCCGATAGAGAAGGAATTTTCGGTTGATTCGGTGCTGCCGAAACAATATATGCGGTCAACGCCCCTTCTGTTGCCGGAAGTGAGTGAGAACGAATTAATCCGGCATTTCTTTGAACTCTCGCGTGAGAATTACGGGGTGGACAGCGGTTATTATCCCCTCGGCTCCTGTACCATGAAATACAATCCAAAAATTCATGAAGAGATTGCGCGATTTGTCGGTTTTTCAGACATTCATCCCCTTCAGCCGGCAGAGACGGTTCAAGGGGCGCTGGCCCTTCTGTTTGAACTTGCGGGATTTCTTGCGGAGATTGCCGGTATGGCAGCAGTCTCTCTTCAGCCGGCGGCAGGGGCGCAGGGGGAGCTGGTCGGCATGCTCATCGCGCGCGCCTATCATAATGACCGACGACAAAAGAGAAAGAAGGTCATCATCCCCGACTCCGCGCATGGAACCAATCCGGCGAGTGCAGCGCTGGCCGGTTTCCAGATTGAAACGGTCCATTCCAACGCCGACGGCCTGGTTGATTTAAATGACCTGGCTAAAATGGTTAATCAAGAT